>JAIUYC010000336.1 GCA_020216575.1 Coleofasciculus sp. S288
CCCTACTCAAAGCTAATCACCACTACACTTTTTTATACTAGTGCAGTGCGGACGGAATCAAGCAACCCTTCAAAATAGACGCACAATTGATGAATTAGGGAGCATCCCAATTTTGTATGTTCGGTATTGTAGGGACGTTTGCGTAGCATGGTGTAAAATCCTCGCTCTTTGCTCTGACATCGCTGCTTTCTTCTGCTGTGTTACAGCCCTTATTTCTAAGCCTTCGCTAAGGAGTTCTTCACCCTACAAGTGAATAGCTCAATTGCCACGGAGAGAGCCAGCGAACGGTATTCTCTTGGATTCAACGCAGGAAACAATTGCCAGCAGTTGTCGCAATACCAGAATACTTGTGTCTTACAAACGTATTGCAACATGGGGTTGGAGCAGCAAGGGCAACTTGTCATAAGTTCCAAAACCTTTTGTTTGTAGTCGCTGAGTTTTTCAGTCTGAAATTAAGGGCAAAAAATGAGGAAATAGTAAAGATGAAGCGATCGCACTTGAGTAGGACCTAATTCTTCTAGACTTGCAGATTCCTAAGCTGGATGGGAGCAGCCTGTGTCAACAACTGCGATCGCAAGGTTACCACAAACCCATTCTGCTCCTGACGGCGAAAGATTCTAATGATGATATTGTGGCAGGATTGGATGCTGGAGCAGATGACTATGTAAACTCCGGCAGGTTTCGTTTGTATAGCTGCGGTTTCAACCGCCAGGTGCAAGATGTCAGCCTCTAAGGGACGCGAGCGCATCCCCAACAGATGGAAGAAACACAATTAGCTGAAATCATTCAACCATAAGGGTTTGAGAATGTGTTTCTTAAGAGTTAACTCCTTCTTGGTAGAAGATGCCGTTAGTCGCCAAGGGAAACCCAAATTCAACCAACGGGTAGCCATTTATCAGCTATACCTTCATCGTTCTTTGAAACAAGACAGCGTTACCCATCAATGGCAACCCAAATTCAACGAATGAGTACCCATTCATAAGTTATGTTTTAATAATTCTTTAAAACGAGAAAGCGTTACCCATCAATGGCAACCCAAATTCAACGAATGAGTACCCATTCATAAGTTATATTTTAATAATTCTTTAAAACGAGAAAGCGTTACCTATCAATGGCAACCCAAATTTAACAAATGCGTACCCATTCGTCATCATTAAGTTCTCGTTCCTTGGAAACAAGAAAGTATTACCTTCTACCATCAGAGGAAATTGGTTGAATTTAGCATTCTCGAACAACTCAGAGCGCAACCGATAACTCAGACGATTCCTGTTGTGTTACTGGCTGCCCGAGCCAAATGGCTCGATTCACAACTCCTCCAACGATACCAAGTGGCAGGAGTGATTCCCAATTCACTCGATCCCGCTAAGCTCCCTGAGCAAATTGCCAATTTACTGGATTGGGATTTGAATTCTCAAATAAATTAGTTCGACAATCTAATACTTCTGGCATCAAGGAATTTTAGCTGTCGATAGAGCATTGAAATCAGAGGCAAATCAGCCCCTGATGCTGTGGCAACACGCACAGGGTTACCGAACATGGCTTCTACCTCCATCGGACGCCCTGCATCGTAGTCAATCTTCATACTGGTGCGGTAGGGCGTCATCTTCTCTGTATAATCGAGCATCTTTTGAACAAAGCGATCGCCAATCACACAACCAACAGCAGCAGCACCTGCCACAACTTCACCCATTAGCTGCTCAACTAGCGATCGAGCATACTTGTCAGCCATCAGCTCGTCTGTTGTAGCATTTAGAACCACAGAAAGACCATTGTAGGGAATGTTCCATACCAGTTTCTGCCAGCGAGCAAGCAACAAATCTTCTGCCATCTGCATCGGGATACCCGCATACTCAAAGTCGCTGATAATCTGGCGCATCCGTTCAGTAATCCCACCCGGACGATAGTGGGGAGTATATTCGCCAAGCTTAATCTGATTGTAATCAAGGTGGCGGATATGTCCGGGTCCCACCTTATTAGAACAGAGAAAGCACAAGCCCCCAATAACCCGTTTGAATCCAACAATTTGGGCGACTTCCTCTTCGATGCCCAGTCCATTTTGCAACACCAAGACAACGCCATCGTCCTTAACCACAGCAGGTAGCACCGCAGGCAGTAGGTGGTTTTGCGTTGTCTTCAGTGCTACGACGACAACATCACAGGGCGGCATCTTACGGACATCCCCATAAGCATTGACGTGAGGGAGGGTGAAGTCGCCGTTTGGAGATTCAATAATCAGTCCTCGCTCCCTAACCAATTCGTAATCGCTGTGCAGCAGAAAGTGAACCTCTAATCCTGCTCGTTGCAAGCAAGCACCATAGTAACCACCGAGCGCACCCGTGCCTAAGATGGCATAACTGCGATGAGAGAGTGGGGCAGTCAATGAGTCCATGGCAGATAGTTTAATTGGGTGGCAACATCTGGGCAACAACTGCTGAGTTGGGTAACTGGCTAACTGGGGCAGGAATCATTTCACCCCGGAAGTCCAAGAACTGGACAAGGAGAAGGTATGCGATCGCCAAAATTAGAGAAATCGCACCTGTAATAATGGCAACCAGTTTTGAACGATCCATCGGTTTCCTCGTTTTCAAGCGTTTGTGCTTTGCCTCTATTAAAGATTATGAAGCTCGGATGGCTCCAGCACGACAATCTCGCAGCCAAATTTTAACAGCCTGACCGATTGTGCCATCGCTGCTCTCCCGTGGCGGCGTTGGGGGACGTTCACCTGAAGAGGAACCAATCCGGGAAAACATCAGGGCTAAGCGCCAACCGTCAGATGTCTGTGTCAGGAATAGCCAGTGGTAATGCTGAGTGTAAATTGCTTTGCCCCTGTTATATTGCCGTTCTAGAGTAGTTAAAAAGACTTGTTGGGGAGGTTCCGCGTTTGCTACTGAAGCAGGATTGCTATATCCACCGGGACCAAGGGTAAGGGGTTCAAACTCTGGATTTCCTGCCACGAGGACGTAACTGAAGGTGTCAACGGTTCTATCCAAGCGTCGAGAGCGTTGAATCACTCGATTAGCATAGCTAGGTAAATCCCTGAGCAACAGTGTGGTTAACGCTTTTACGTCGGATGGACAGGATTGTAGTGTTACAGATGGAAGGATGGAAGGGGGAGCAGGGGAGACGGGGGGAGAGGGATTTTCATCGTTTCGTTGTGTACGAAGTTCATGGGCGTCTAATTTGTTGACGTGCAACCCACTCAGCTGCAATCCTATGCAGGTAATAAGAAGCAATCGACAGGGCTTGAACTTATACACCGGCAGTTGCTAATTCGTCACAAATCCGCTCCCAAGCTGCAACTGGGTCGCTAGCGGCGGTGATAGGGCGTCCGATGACGAGGTAATTGGCACCGGCTTTGATGGCATCAGCGGGTGTCATGGCTCGCCTTTGGTCGCCAGCGTCTGCCCAAGTAGGACGAACTCCCGGACAAACCAGGAGGAAATCATCGCCGCAAACCTGCCGTAATTGGGATACCTCTTGGGGAGAGCAAACGGCTCCATTTAATCCCGTTTCTTGAGCCATTAGCGCCATTTGCAGGACATATTCTGGCAGTTCTACGGGAATTTTAAGGTCAAAGGCTAAATCTCGCGAACTCAGACTGGTCAGTAGGGTAATCGCCAGCAAATTGGAGGGGGGACATCCTGCCGCTTTTGCCCCTTCATTGACGGCGGCTACGGCTCCTTTAAGGCCTGTGTGACCCACCACTGCATGAATTGTCATTAAATCCACTCCGTAAGCGGCGGCTGCCCTCGTTGCTCCAACAACGGTATTGGGAATGTCGTGAAATTTGAGGTCAAGAAATATCCGCTTTTGCCGATTTTTTAGGGTACGCAAAATCTCAGGACCTGTACTCACAAATAGCTCTAGCCCCACTTTCCACCAAGTCACTTGGGGAAGTCGTTCGACTAAAGCGATCGCATCTGCTTCAGTCGAAACATCTAAAGGCACAATAATCCGGTCTTCTACAGCCATTTTCAAGGGGGTCAGGGGTCAGGGGTCAGGGGTCAGGAGTTGTAGGGGCGGGTTTAACGCAGATATCTGCTTTCTACAAATCAATCCGATAAACCCGCCCGTACTCCGAGTCAGGAGAGTAAAGATTGTCATGGTTTCTGTGTGGGCGATCGCGCATGGCGTTTAATCTGCAACTCCTTAGCTTACCAGACGGATAAATTTCTTTTTACCCACTTGTAAAACCTTGCCCTCTAAAGGTTCCGGGGAGTCAAAGGCGAGGTCAACGTCGGAAATGCGATCGCCTTCCAACTTCACACCACCATCTTTAATCAGTCGCTGTGCTTCCCCACTGGTTTTGCACAGACCACTGGCTTTGAGAATATAGAATAATTTAGCGGGAAACTCCACATCGGACAGAGGAAATTCCGGTACGGCTTCACTTGTGCCACTCGTACTTCCCTGAGTCAAGTTAATCGCTGCTTGCTGGGCGTCCTTTGCTGCTGCCTCCCCGTGATACTGAGAAACAATCGTTAGAGCGAGGAGTTTTTGGCGATCGCGTGGATTTTCCGGCAGTTGCTCCAAAGGCAAATGGGTCAGCAGTTCAAAGTATTGCTCCAGCAGATGATCGGGCGTCTTTTCCAGTTTAGAGTACATCGACAGCGCATCTTCCCTCAACCCGACATAGTTGTTCAGCGATTTCGACATTTTCTGAACGCCATCCGTTCCGAGTAAAATCGGCACCAGCATCCCAAACTGGGGGGATTGACCAAAATGCCGCTGCAAATCTCGTCCTACAGCAATATTAAATTTTTGATCCGTTCCCCCTAACTCAACATCCGCCTTGATTGCTACTGAATCATACCCCTGCATTAAGGGATAAAGAAACTCGTGCAAGTAAATTGGGTTACCCTGTTCGTAACGCTCAGCGAATCCCTCCTTCGCCAGCATCTGCCCTACTGTCATCCTGGCTAACAACTCCTGAATTTCCGCTAAATCCAGCCCCTCTAGCCACTCTGAGTTGTAGCGAATTTCCAAGCGCCCTGGTGTCTCAAAGTCCAAAATCGGGCGTACCTGATCCAAGTACGTTTGAGCATTTGCCTTCACATCAGCCGCAGAAAGTTGCTTACGTACCTCAGATTTTCCCGTAGGGTCACCAATTCGGGCAGTAAAATCCCCAATGATCAGAACAGCCGTATGACCCGCATCTTGAAACGCTCGCAGCTTCCGGACGGGGATACTATGACCGAGGTGGATCTCTGCTCCCGTCGGGTCAATGCCTAACTTGACTCGTAAGGGACGGTCTGCTTTTATTAATCGTTGAGCCAGATTCTCACTCGGGTCTTGAGAATCGGGCTGGTTTGGAAAAATTTCACTGATACCCCGGTAGAGCCAAGCCAGTTCGTCAGATATTGCGGATGGAGAGCTACCAGTTGTGAATACAGTATTTGACATTCGTCTGCGATGTCTTTAAGGATTGATTAGCAGGGTGAGGCAGATGGAGGTTGAGTGTCTCAACTCCAGGCAACCGGATAACATTATTGGGCAAAAAATGCCAAAATATCCATGCTCGTTCTATTAACCATTATCCCTGGATGGATCTAATATGGCGAAGGCGATGCTTACTGTGAGGCGAGACTATGCGCTACGTCAATGCTACGCAAACAGCAACGGCTCTTCTTGGAGAATGCCTGAGTTCAAAAGCGTTCAGCGATCGCGTACAAGCGTTTTCAGTGTATCAGTAGC
>JAIUYC010000337.1 GCA_020216575.1 Coleofasciculus sp. S288
GTTCAGCTAGCTCACTCAATGTCGATACTAAACGTTTCCTGACGGGGAGCATGAGTCTTCAAGAATTTATCTAAATCGGCATAGGTACCGGCGTAGGTAATCGTAGGCGTATCATAACCCTTCAGATGAACAGTGTGTTGCTTAAAGCCAATCTCCGGCTTTCCTACATTTGAAAGGTAGCTGTAAGTTTCTTCTCCTAAAGCAATATCTAGCCCGATTTGCTTGGTTGCCGATTCCAGACGAAAGGCAGCATTTACAGTATCGCCAATTGCGGTATAGTCAGGGCGATCGCCACTGCCCGTGTTACCCACCATCGCATAACCGGTATTAATTCCTGTCCCAATCCGTAGCGGGAAGGGCAGGGGATATTCCCGAGAGAGCGCTGAAGTCATTTTGTGCAGGGCATTCACGGCTTGACAAATGTTGAACACTTCATCATTGCTGACGCCTTGAGAGCCATGAAACCAAATCGCCATAACGGCATCGCCGATGTATTTATCTACCCAACTGCCAGCTTTACGGATGATATTTCCTGACTGGCGAAACCAGTTACCTATTACTTGTGAGAGGATTTTTTCATCAAGCTGGCGGGTTAGGACAGTGAAGTCCCGAATGTCTACCACCATCACTGACATCAAGCGGCGGACATGCAGAGTCGAAGTTAAAGTTTCTTTTTCTGGATTGGTGTTAAATTCACTACTGCGGCTGCTGGCCGGGCAATGAAACTCTAATTCGGTTTGACCGAAGGTAAGATGATCGCCATTCCGTAACGTCACCGGAATACTCACGCGACGTCCATTGACAAAGGAACCATTCCGGCTTCCTAAATCAATAAGATAGAAGTCCCCTGTTTCGGTACACTGCAACATCGCGTGGTTCCGGGAAATCCAGCGATCCGAAAGGACAAAATTATTATCATCACTACGCCCAACAGTCCAGCAATTACTACCTACTAGTGGTAGGTAGCGATTACCGGTTTCGGTAGGAAGGAGCAAATAGGGGGTGGATCGCAGAGTCACCACAGGCACAGAAGCGACGACGGCATTAACAGGAGTGTTGATATTGTAGATGCATTCTAGAGCCAAACTAGTGAGTCCGGAAAATGAGAGTCAACTTTTTACCTGAAGAGAGGAACGATTCCTATTGCTCGTTCAGCTAACTTTAGGCTATGGAAGCTGCCAACCAAAACAGACTATCTACCACGATTGTACTCAAGACCGCTCCACTAAATGCCATCCAATGCAACTGTCCCTTTGCCAATGACCAAAGGCCAACGGTAGCAAGAGTACCGATCAACACGATTGCTAGAGCTATTCCCCAAGGAGTCTGCACTTGTGCGATCGCACTTTGAAATATCGGCGTCGCCAGCGCTGGGTCAACTTGCATGACTTGACGCCAATGAGGAATTAGATCTGTCAAGTAAAAATATACATCCGTTAAAGCCGTACCGAAAAGGGAACCTAAATAAAAAAGATTTCCCACCTTTCCCCAACCCCGCCACAACCCCCATAAGGCAAACGGCAGCCCTATGGCTTCAATGGGTAGATGAATCAGGGGTTCCCAACGCAGCCACCCCCAATAAATCGATCCAGCCAGCCAACTCCAGCTGAATCCCAACAACAAGTCGCCCCAAAGTTGCGTGTCCGGACGCTTGAACAGCCTTAATCCCAGCCATAGCCAACCGAGTGTGAGCGCTAAGCTCAGTAGTGGCAGTTGACGCACCAATGGGGCTTGAACGAACACCGGCACGGAAACCAGAAACGATGCAGCCGCAAATACCAACCAACCTTGGCGATTGCCAATCGCATCTGTTTTATGAGAGGCAATAAATTGCCCTGGAGGGGTTGATAGGCCAGAGGCGGAAGAGGAAAACCAGGTATTGTTAAACAAGATCTCTTTAATATTCTTTACTTATCTTTATATATCTCAAGATACCACAAAAAGAATCCCCCATAGGGGGATATCAATACTATAAGCCAGTTTTGGTAGGTTGAGCAATCAGTGAAGATGGGGGCATTATAAAAACGTGTTGACATCCCGGATGCTATTGGCAAATCCCGGTAAGCTATATCAGAATGTCGGTTGACTTCTTGCTGGTCAAGCTTAGAGCCAGCAACACTTCAGTGAAGACTTTTTGTGGGAGTTAACCTATGACCATTAGGCTGTGGACGCGACTGAGTGAGGATAACTAGAGGAACAAACATGGTCGGATCGCAACGTCGCTTGTTCAAGCTCTTGAGCGCTGCTAGTATCAGCGCATTTCTCGCCTTCCCCTTGAAAGTTCTCGGCACTAACCTGGCGCAAGGACTAACACCAGAGACGGCAACGCCAACACCTCAGGTCGATGTGCTTCAGGCTATCGTGCTGGGAATGGTGCAAGGGCTAACCGAATTCCTGCCGATTAGCAGTACTGCCCACTTAAAAGTCGTGCCAGTGGCGTTAGGCTGGGGTGATCCGGGCGTTGGCTTTACCGCTGTCATTCAGCTAGGTAGTATTGCGGCGGTACTGTGGTACTTTTGGGGAGATTTAGTTCAAGTTACTACCGGAGCCATCAAAGCCATCCGCACGTCTGAGTACCAATCCAACGAATTCCGTATAGCGTTAGGGATTGGTTTAGGAACCATACCTATCGTCTTCTTTGGGCTGCTGATTAAGGCATTTATTCCTGACTTTGATAATTCACCCCTACGGAGTACATTTGCGATCGCGATTGCCTCGATTGTGATGTCGCTGTTACTGGGACTTGCCGAACAGGTGGGCAATCGGAAGCGCAACTTCGAGAATTTGACGACTCAAGATGGGATATGGATGGGGTTAGCACAGGCAATGGCCTTGATCCCCGGTGTCTCTCGTTCCGGTTCAACACTGACAGCAGGGCTATTTATTGGGTTAGAACGGGCTACAGCTGCCCGTTTTTCCTTTTTGCTGGGGATTCCGGCGATTACTTTAGCCGGATTGGTGGAGTTGAAGGGAGTACTTGAAGAAGGGCTGGGGGAAGCTGGATTGCTTCCTCTATTCATTGGTGTCATCTCATCGGCAGTGTTTTCCTACCTAGCCATCGCCTGGTTGATACGCTTCCTGCAAACCCAAAGTACCTGGGTGTTTATCTGGTATCGTTTGGTATTTGGAGCGGTAATCTTAGGAGCGATCGCTACAGGACTACTACAGAATATCTAATACTGTCCGGTCAGTAATATATCGATTCTTACTCGAGTGGAATACATCTAGAGTCAGGAGTCAGGCCTCCCAGAGCGTCAGCCGACGGGAGTCAGGAGTTGTAGGGGCTCATTTTACCCAGATATCTGCTTTCCCACCCATTAATCCGATAAATCCGCCCGTACTCCGAGTCAGGAGTCTCCGAGTCAGGAGATAAAGGGCTGCACTCCAATCATTTGAGAACCGCTATAGAGTATTTCCCCGATATAAAACCCCGGTAGGACAAATCTACTGGGGTTTTATCGAGTGGGTTATTGATTAGGCAGAAGGCTGCTAGAGTAAGCATCTATTGTGAAAGCGGGAATGCGATCGCTGTAATCTGTTTCAGTTCCAGTAACTGATGTCGCTAGTCGTTCAAACGAGTTGGAGCGCCAGTTGCGTTCGTGGATTGGCTTCGACTGTTCGCCTCTGAAATAAGCTTGAGTTCCTAAAACAGCGGCAGCAATCCAACCGACGATAAAAAGAGCAATCAGGATAGTCATAGTCGTCATCCAAGACAAAGGCAAGTTAAAGGGCGAGAAAAGCTAGAGATGGTCTAGTTGACAGCTAATGCCATCAGCAGTAAAAAGCTAACGAACAGAGTGGCGATTGCACCTTGGAAGCTGTAACGACGCTGCTGCTCTAGCGAAGGATACTCAGCATAATAGATTTCGGGTTCAATGGCGTAGTTGTTGAGAATCCCTCTGTCATCTGTGGTGTACATGGTTTGTCTCCGCTTGTTTGTAACTCTATGTAAACTAATGTAACAAAAATTTAACATATTGCAACAAAATTAATGGTTTATGGTAACGATAGTTTCTTTGATGAAGCATAAGCGTGACTTAACAGTTTCCTTCACGTTCATGGTTCATGGTTCGCTCACTATGAACTCTCCGGCGGGCTGTGGTTCCTCCCCTAACTGTGCAGCGAAGTGGGGCGGCGAAGACGCCGCACAGTATAGAAACTTCCCCGCCGTTGTCTGCGATCGCAAGCATGGTATAAGGAAACATCTCCCCCCTGCTGTCTGAGTCTGTAAGCTCTGGGGCAATAAAATGAAGAAATGAGCGAGACTTCGATTCGTCCTGCCTTAATTACTAAAGTTCTGCCTGACTCCATTGCCGCTGAAATAGGGTTTGAGCCAGGAGATGCGATTGTGTCCATCAACGGCACACGTCCCCGCGACCTCATCGACTATCAATTTTTATGTGCGGATGAAATGCTGGAACTGGAAGTGTTCGACGCGCAGGGCAAGCATCACGTTATAGAAATAGAGAAAGACTACGACGACGATTTAGGGCTGGAATTCGAGACGGCGTTGTTTGATGGTTTAATTCAATGCAACAACCGTTGCCCATTTTGCTTCATCGACCAACAGCCACCTGGTAAGCGGCAGAGTTTGTACCTTAAAGACGACGACTACCGCCTTAGCTTTCTCTACGGTTCGTACTTAACCCTAACCAACCTCACCCAAAAAGAGTGGGACAGGATAGAACGACTGCGGCTATCCCCTCTCTATGTTTCCGTCCATGCCACTGAACCGGAGCTCCGCAGACGCCTGTTAAAAAATCATCGCGCTGAACAGATTTTAGAGCAGCTCAAGTGGTTTGAGGAGCGACGGCTGCAAATTCATGCTCAGGTTGTTGTGTGTCCAGGGATTAATGATGGCGTCCATGTGGAACGTACTCTGCTAGATTTGGCGCAATTTCACAGGGGTGAAATACCTGCTGTCGCTTCAGCAGCAGTTGTCCCTGTAGGGTTAACGCGCTTTCGACCATCAGACGATGAACTAATGCCAGTCAGTCGCGAAAAGGCAGAGGACGTGATACGTCAGGTTCAGGCGCTACAGGAGAAGTTTCGCCAGCAGTTGGGGACTACCTTTGCTTGGTTAGCGGATGAGTGGTTTCTGATTGCGAGACAGGAGTTGCCACCGGAATCTCATTACGAAGACTATCCTCAAATCGGCAATGGTGTCGGTTCGATTCAGCAGTTCCTCAAGCAGTTTCAGGATATTGCCTCTAAGAAGCTGCCACGACGAGTGGAGACTCCCCGACGCCTCACTTGGGTGGTTGGCAATGCGGTTGAAAAAGCGTTTGAGCCTCTAGTGCAACAGTTAAATGCAGTAGAAGGACTAGAAGTAAGGTTGGCAGCACTGCCTAGCGAGTATTGGGGGCAGGAGATTACGGTAACGGGCTTGCTGACGGGGCAAGATTTGATTGGGGGTTTGAAAGGGAACGATTTAGGTGATGCTATTGTGCTTCCTTCGCTGATGCTGAAGCAGGGTGATACTCGCTTTCTGGATGATATGACGGTGGAAGAAGTGGCACGGCAGTTAGGAATTCCGATTCTTCCTGTCAGCGGTACTGAGGAACTGATTGAGACTTGTATTAGGGACTTCTAAACTGAAGTTCCCCCTGCCAAAAAATCAAAACTGTCTCACCGGGCGACTTTCAGCCATTTTTTAGTCACCCTACATGGGTACAATCGATGA
>JAIUYC010000338.1 GCA_020216575.1 Coleofasciculus sp. S288
ACCTATCGCAAAGAACAAGCTGAGGACGGCTGGAAACGCTTAAAAGCTTGGTTTAAACAGCATGGAGTTGCTTAAGCTTAAGCGATCGCTAATCTGAAAATAGGTGGTAGGTGGTAGGAATCTTGCTAGCATGCCACTAACTACTAACCACTAGCCATGAACCATGAACTCTGAGTTTTCAGAAATACCGTTTCGCTGATAAAGAACCTTAGCTGGTACACCAACTGCCACGGAGAAAGGGGGAATATCTTTAGTAACGACAGCTCCAGCACCAATCACACTTCCCTGCCCAATTGTGGCTCCATCGAGCACCCTAACCCCAGTACCAAGCCAACAATCTTCTAGGTAGGCACTAGCGCGAATCTGAACAGCCTCCCCAATTTCCATTAAATAGGGTCTGATAAATTCTACATCTGTTTCAATATGAACAAAGTTACCCAGTTTCCCAAAAAATTTGCGGTAGATCGACCGTCTCGCCTTTATCCCTAAGGAAAGGGGAACTCCTCTAAGTAAGCCAATCAACACCCGATAATTCCGCTTAGATTTCACACTAGATGGATTGGGGTTAAACGCTTCAATAGTAGATTGATTACCAGTGACACCCATATCAATAATCAGTTTGAACACTGAGTTAAAGAAGTCGTAGTTAAAGACGAGTCCTCTCGTTTTAGAGAGAGGACTCATCAAGGATAAATATGACTACACCACTACTTCGGAAACAACCTGTTGGACTAGAGGTTTACCATCACAGTAGTCGGGGATGGGAGCGCCCATCAAATGCAAGATAGTTGGTGCCAAATCGACAGCATGACCCTCTGGCAAGGTAGAATTAGCGGCAATCCCTAGACCTCTTACTGTTAAAAATCCTCTAGCTCGGTGGCTGCCGGTGCGTCGGTAGGGGACAGGGCCAATGCGTCCGAATTTGGGGCTATCGACAACGTCTGCTGGTTGGTCGTACCAGATGACAACGAGGTCAGCATCGGGGAGGTTGGGGTCGCGTTCAGCCCCAGACTGCCGTGTCCCTAGGACTTTCTTGACAACAGGTTCTCCTGTGCGGGCGTTTTTGAGCTGGTAAAGGTGTTCGGTTAACTGTTCGCAAAGAGCATCGTACTCTTCAAGGGGGACAAGTCCTTCCGGTTCGCGTCCTTGGAGGTTGATGCGGATATATCCCTCAGAAAAACTGGGGATGGCAAACGCTTTCATTTTCGGCCACAGGGGACTGTACCACATAGTCGGTTGCCAAAACATTGGATGTCCCTGCTGCCGCAAGCGATCGGGAGAGATTAGCTCGTTTTCCCCAGAAGCTCCAAAAATCTTATCCAGATGGGGATAGAACTTGGTTGGTATCCACTGTTTGAGGAATCCCTTAACGGGATTGGGTTCATATTGGCGCTGCCAAATTTCCCCAGTCCAGGTTTTCCGCTTGGGAGAGGTTACCACAGGGGGAACGGGTTTGCCTGCCTTGCCAGGAGCGATCGCAACTTTACCCGGAAAACTAAATCGGTAGAGCAGCTCCGGCAGAAACATCATACTAGAGACATCTGTAGTATTGTTATCGCTACCGTGAGCAGCAAACACGATCACATAAACATCCTCTGGCACCTCAGCTAAAATCTTTCCAAGCGCACCGTCTACGGCTTCAAAAACATTGAGCAAGGGGTTGCCAGTCGAATTGTCTCCCTGCTTGTACGGATAAAGTGGGTGATCGGGCTGACTTAGATACCATAAATCATGACCCGAGGAGTGAGTCTCCCCAAAAACGGTCAAAAACAAATCCCACTTCTCCTGATGTAGTAAATCCCGGCAGATAGCGACGCGGCGATCGAGTCCTGTCGTTAAAGCATTCTCAAGGCGAGTCAGATACGCTCCATCCCACCAATCTCCATCGTCTCTATGAAGTGCTGGATGTTTGCCATAGTGTTTGTTCAACTCCGGCAATAGGGTTGTCGGTTGGGAATGACTGGGTGTTTGGGGGGAATGAGCGCCCCAAGCCAAAACCTGTATGCCATTGACCTTTTCGGAGAGTACCGTTTGGGGCATGTCAAAGACAGCCACCCGATAGTCATCGCCCAATGCATAAAATGGCGAATATCCAGTGAAGTCGTAAGCTTCTATTTGTTCAACGTCATAAGTTCCTTCGTGGAACTTCACGGGTGACCAATATCCTGTCTTTTGAGGCAGGCAACCTGTCAAAAATGTTGTCCAAGGTGTCTCGGCTTTGTAGTATTCAATATTGGTCAAACGCCCGTAGGCTCCCTGTTCCCGGAAGCGTTTTAGGTTTTGCAAATGCCCCTGAGACATCCAAGTTTCAAGTAATATTGGATCGGCGGCATCCAGCCCGATCGCAATTACAGAATTTTTCATAGTTTTCCCTGATTGAACATCAATGAAAAATGACACTAATAAACCTATATTTTTTCTGGTAGAACGGCGGACAGTTTTATAGCCAATCTAAATGAATGATTCATAAAATTCTCTCTTCTCTTCTCTGTGTTCTCTGTGCCTCTGTGGTTTATTATTGTTCACAACTCAAATAGGCTAGCTCTAGACGCAATCTATCAAAAGGTTCTCGTTATATCAACTAACTTAAGCTAAAAGTTTAGCTTGTAGGCTCTTTTTCAACCAATAAAACGGACTCACAAAACTACTTAAGAAAAATTCCAGTTCGCAGGCAGCAATTAAATCCGTTTTAACTCGTCCTCGATGCTTTATGAGGTGGAGTGTCAGTCGGCGCAAGTTACCTAACATAATTTTGGTAATTACTATAGGTTTTTGCCAAGTTTCCGTATTGATCAAGCGGAGCTGACAAATACACAAACCGCAGCCACGAATGAGAGGAATTAAGTAATCTTTTTCCAGGCGGCGGCGGGGGATTTTATGATAGGTGTGCATGTCAGGGTTATACCAAATTTCCCAGCCTGCCCGGTGCATGTATAGTAATGATTCAAAATCCTCCCCTGCTAATGTAGAACCATTCACTCGACCAATTAAGGCAAGGCGACTGGGAACCGTTTCGCACCAAGCTTGTTTGCGAATGACCATTGCCGCCCCTGGAGGTAAGCTTAAATTGGGGGGGTCATACAGATGGGGTTTGGGTCCCCGCTCCCGAATTGCGAGAAACGTGTTGATTCGTTCAAAGTTTTCCGGTGGATTGACTTCAAAGTCTCCATGAATTTGCCCACCGTAAGCTCCTGCTTTTGGATGGTTTACACCAAACGAATAGGCAACTGCCACCCAGTCAGAGGCAGGTAGAACGTCATCATCGAGAAACCCAATCAATGTGCCTTGAGCTTCCTCAACCGCTCGTTGGCGAGCAAATGCAAGTCCTTGTTCCGGTTCAAAACAGTATCTTAATGGGTAGGCTTCTGGCCAGTTGGCTTGATACTCCCGAACGACTTGAGCTGTATTGTCTTGACTATTGTTATCTACAACAAGCACGTCCCAGGAAACGTGTTGGGCATTGTCTTGTTTGCGCAATCGCTCCAGAACCTGGGGTAAGCGGCTTTCCCCGTTATAGGTAGGAATGGCTACAGTGAAGTCAACCATAGTTGATGGTAGATAGTGAGGATGGGCTGGGTTGTTGAGAGGTAGTAGGTGTTACATGGTAAAGGAAGAAGAGGAAAGAATTTTTTTGACACCCTAAAACCTACAATCTACAACCTACTACCTTCCTGAGAACTTGATGGCTGAGCGGTTGGCAAATCTAGAAGGCTCTCAACCTTGCTTGACAAATGAACTTTTGTCTCCAGTTCCAATTTTCGGACAGCCTTTAGGTTCTGGTGTCTTTTGCTCCAAAGAAAGAACGGACTAACCAAGCTACTCCGCAACAATTCCCTCTCGCAAGCTGCGATCGCATCCTGGTTAACTACGCCACGATGTTTAATGATATGGAGAGTTAGTTTGCGCAGATCGTTGATCAGGTAAATAGGGGTCGCTAAGGGTCTTTGCCAAGGCTCCATCCTGAGCATGCGAAGGTGATGGCGGCTTAATCCCACGCAGCGAACAAGCGAAATTAGATAGTCCCGTTCCAGTCGCGATGGCGGGATTTTATGATAGATGCACATATCGGGGTTGTACCAGATTTCCCAACCCGCTTTTTGGATATGCAGTACGGCTTCTAAGTCTTCACTGGCTAATCCTGCCTCTTTACCAGCATGATTTAGGACAAGGCGTTTGGGGACGTTTTCGCGCCAAGCTTGTTTGCGGACAACCAAGCCAGCACCAGGCGGTAGCATCTTGGTGTACGGTTCATAGCAGGAGGCGTAGGAACCTCGCTCGAAGATTGCAAAAAAACAGGCAACTTTTTTAAAGTACGCAGGTGGCTCAGTTTCAAACTGTGGATAAATTTGACTGCCATAGGCACCAACTTGAGGATGCGCTTGTCCAAAGGCATAGGCAGCAGCTACCCAGTTCTCTACAGGCAAATTGTCATCATCTAGGAAGCCGATGAACGTGCCGCTTGCTTCCTCAACCGCTCGTTGTCTGGCACATGCTGCTCCTTGCTGTGCTTCAAAAGAGTACTTTAATGTCGAGGTTGTCGGCCACCTCGCTTGATACTCTCGAACAACTTGCGCAGTGCCGTCGCTGCTGTTGTTGTCAACAACAATCACTTCCCAGGAAAAATGTTCGGTGTCAATCTGCGATCGCAGCCGCTCCAAAACCTCGGGTAAACGCTTTTCCCCGTTATAGGTAGGAATCGCTACAGTAAAGTCTACCATCTTGCTCAATCACCCCTTGGTAAATACACCGTGTAAACCCCTAATTTTTTTCTCTCAAAACAAATTATCTGTATGCGTGGAGTTTTAAAGGGTTACAACCTTATAAAGCCTCATCATACATAAATTTTTTTGCTTCTGTGAAGTTTCGTCTCAGGTTCCCGTAAAGCGATTGTAAGGTTTGACACTGTTTTTAAAAGGTTTTGGTGAAACTTCTACTTTTTGAACATCCTAAAAGAAAAAAAAATTAACTACCATGAAGATTGTGTGAAGGATTAAAACTAAAAGCTCATACTGTTCTAGCCTACTTTTCAAAATCTTTACTGAAACTTATGAAACTTTCATGAATTTCTGCTCCCTGCTATAGAAAGTCTTTTGGCGTTGAAGACACCCCAAAATCTCGGAGAACTGAGAAATAAGCAGTCCTGTCTGTAAGTTGCATTATGGCAGTTGCTAAAAGCCTCGAAGCTACTGGGTTAGGGGATTTTGAATTTTGAATTGCTTAGAAGGCTACCTCCTTACAGACTTATCAGCCTTTTAGGGAGAAATTATGCATTTAGCTAGAAAAATTACTATTTGTGCTGCCTCCAGGTCATTCAGTTGCAGCCTAGCGTCAGCGCGGTGACAAGTCAGGACTTACGCAAAGAAAGTCTCTAAACCACCAGTTGTAGGGACACGATATATCGTGTCCCTACCAGATGTAGCGTCTGTGCGTAAGTCCTGAAGTGATGGTAACCATCCGGGGTTCCCAATATTTTAAACTTATTTAGTTTTAAACGTCTTAAATAAACGTCATTCTCACTCGCACTAACAAATCATTCAAATTAGCTTTACAAGACGGTATCTCTGGAAGCTGACTAGACTCAGAAGCCTCCTGTAATTCACTACCAAAGCGCTGATACTCATTTCGATGGAATGCTACATTAGCCTGCTCCAGGAAGGATTTTTCTCCTCCTTCAATCTT
>JAIUYC010000339.1 GCA_020216575.1 Coleofasciculus sp. S288
GTACAATTCAGCGTTATTAGATGAATCTGGTAATCTGGTGTCGGTGCTGTCTCTGGTGCTCGATGTCACGGAGCGCATGCAGGCTGACTTAGAACGCATTAATCTACTGGAACGAGAAAAGACAGCCCGCACTCAAGCTGAAACTGCAAACCGGATTAAAGATGAGTTTCTCGCTGTTCTCTCTCACGAATTGCGATCGCCCCTCAACCCCATCCTCGGTTGGTCAAAACTACTGCAAAGCCGCAAGCTTGATGAAAAAACGGTAGCTCGAGGTCTTGAAACAATTGAGCGCAATGCTAAATTGCAGACCCAACTGATTGAAGACTTGCTGGATGTCTCTCGGATTTTGCGCGGTAAACTGACGCTGAACGTCTGTCCGATTGACTTAGTCTCCACGATTGAGGCAGCACTGGAAACCGTGCGTTTGGCCGCTTGTGCCAAGTCGATTGAAATTCGGATGGTGTATGAACCCAATGTTGGGCAAGTATTGGGCGATCCGAATCGCTTACAGCAAGTCGTTTGGAATCTGCTGTCTAATGCCATTAAGTTTACCCCTGCTGGAGGTCGGGTAGAAGTCCGCCTCTCAACTCATTGTGACTGGAAAGACACCAAGCCAAATTCCAAGTCGAGTGCATTCGACAATCAATCTAACAATCTAAAATCTAACTATGCTCAGATCCAAGTCAGCGATACAGGCAAGGGCATTAACGCTGAATTCTTACCTTATGTGTTTGATTACTTTCGTCAAGAAAACAGCAGCACGACCCGGTCATTTGGTGGTTTAGGATTGGGATTGGCAATTGTGCGCCACTTGGTTGAACTGCATGGTGGAACAGTAAAGGCAGAAAGTTTGGGTGAAGGACAGGGAGCCACCTTTACCGTCAGACTCCCACTAACAGCAACTCAGCCAGAAATGAAGCCAAGTAAGCAAGACTACGAGAATGCTCCGGATTTGAGTGGTATCCGAATTTTAGTCGTGGATGACGAGGCAGATATGCGGGAGTTTCTCGCCTTCACGCTGGAAGGATATGGGGCTGAAGTGATAGTTGTCTCATCGGCGGCTGAGGCACTGGAAGCACTGTGTGAAGTTAAGCCAGATGTCCTGTTAAGTGATGTTGGCATGCCAGAAGTCGATGGGTATATGCTGATACGTCAAATCCGAGCCATGCCGCCAGAGCGAGGGGGACAGATTCGAGCGATCGCACTTACGGCTTATGCTGGGGAGACTGACCAAACCCAAGCTCTTTCAGCCGGTTTTCAGAAACATGTTGCTAAACCAGTAGAACCGGCTGAATTAGCTGCGGTAGTGGCTAGCCTAATTAGGGGTTAGTTATGCAAGAAGTCTCTCCTTCTCTCACGCTCTCAACATGACGGGTTCCAAGTGAGAATTCCTCGATCGCCATCGAGTTCAACAGGTTGCCCCACGGGAAGGGCGGGATTGGGTCCTTCATGACCGAACGGGAGTTCGCTGACAATGGGTAAACCAAGGTCGCTCAAGCGATCGCGCAATACCTCTTCTACTGTCCAGCTTGGAACACCCTGTGGCGGTTCGCAACGGCTAAAACGACCCAACGCAATGCCTCGAACGCCTTGGAACGCACCACTCATGCGCCACTGAGTTAGCATGCGATCGATGCGATAAGGAGCTTCTGTCACGTCTTCCAAGGCGAGAATCACACCATCCAAGGGGGGATGGGCTGGTGTCCCAAGCAAATGAGTGGCAACTGTGAGATTGGCGGGTAGCAAAATCCCACTCACTACGCCACCGCCCCAACCAACGCCTGTTAGAGGAGCAAGGGGGCGTCTTTCCACACAGTCAAACAATCGATTGAGTGACCACTCCGGCTCAGCCGCTAGGCTTGTCAGCACGGGTCCATGAACTCCAGAGACACCAATCTGAGCAAGACTCCATAGCAAAGCGGTGATGTCAGAAAAGCCAATCAGCCATTTTAGAGAGGAGGGGGTGAGGGGGTGAGGGGATGAAGGGGTGAATGTTGCCGTCCCATCTGAGTTAGGAGTTGAACTGTTCCCCGTCTCCCTTGCTCCCCATCTCCCTTGCTCCCTGTCTCCTTTTAGAGAAGTCCATGTCCAATTTTCCAGGAGACGGGCGCTACCATAGCCGCCTCTAGTACAGAGAATACCTTTGCATTCCGGGTCGTTCCAGGCTTGTGCTAACTGCTGGCATCGTTCGCTATCTAAACCGGCTAGGTAACCGTCTCTGGCATCCCAGTTGTCTTGGAATTCGACTCGGTAGCCGTGCGATCGCCAAATCTCCACACCCTTATGAAATGCTTCAAACTCTCGCAAGGCTCCGCTAGGAGCAATTACCCGCAGTAAATCCCCTGGTTTGAGCGGTGGTGGGAGGTGACATTGATGAATTTTGGACGTTTGGATTTTGGCTTGCATCAAGGTTCACAGGCATTTCGCTGCATTTCGAGAACCCTAACACATTAAGAGGCATGTTTAAAACTCTCTGTCACCCAGAGCTAACTCAAGACGTTGCTGAGAGTCTTGTAACGCTTCTTTGGGACTGCGCTTACCCAGGAGAGAGGCTTCGATGGCTCGTCCCAAGTTATCTGATAAACGAGTATATCCGGGAATAATAGGACGCGATCGCGCCGATTCCATTTGTTCGAGGAAAACCTGCAAAACAGGATTCTCCTTCACAAAAGCTTGATATTTTTCACTTTGCTGAGCTTTCACATTAATCGGCAGATAACCAGTTCCTAATGCCCAAGCCGTTTGAAATTCTTCACTTAGCACATACTCCAAAAATTTAAAAGCAGCTTGCTCTTGTTCCGGAGTTGTCTTAAAAACGAATAAATTCTCACCTCCCACCACAGCAGCTCGTTTTTCAAGGGCGGGAATTGGAAAGACATCATAATCAACCCCTGTTTGCCGCAACTGCCCCAATGTCCACGGTCCAGTTACCTGCATAACCGCTTTACCCGTCAGGAAGTTATCCAACTCGTAACCCCTTTCGGGTGCTGAAAGCATTGCCAAATCTTCTTTAACCAGGTTTGCACCGAATTGTAAGGCAGTAATTGCTCCAGGCGTCACTAAAGTTGGCTGACCTTGTTGCAATAGCTCACCACCAGCACTGAAGATAAACGGCAACCAGGCAAAAACCGTCCATTCTCCCTTCCCCAACGACAAAAACATCCCATATTGGTCTTTTCGACCATCACCGTCGAAATCCTGAGTTAATTGCTTCGCAACCTCGTGCAGTTCCTCCCATGTTCGGGGGGCTTTAAGGATGCCTGCCTTTTCAAACAGCGTCGGACGGTAAAAAATTGCGGCATTGTTTGTAGCAAGAGGAACTGACCAAAGATGCCCGTCGAGTTTCATCGACTCAAACAACGCTGGGTCAATCTCCTGTAAAATCGGAGATTGGTTTAACCAATCATCCAAAGGGCGAATCGCTTGAAGGTCTACCAACTGACCTGTAAGCTGGGGAACAAACCACAGCATATCCGGCGGAACGTTCCCCACCACTGCTGTTAAAATTTTGGGTAGCTGTCCATCAGGTTGACCGATGTAGAGCGCTTCCACCTGGATGTCAGGATGAGTTTGATTAAATTTGTTGACCAGCGCGTTAAAGATATCCCGATTTTCTGGTGGATTGATGCCATGCCAAAGCGTCACTTTAATCCCATCACTCTGGGATGCTGAATCAGTCTGACATCCGCCCAATAGGAACAAACTCAGGCTTAGGACAAGGATGCAAAAGTAGCGAATGGGGAATTGGGAATAGGGAATTGGTGTTCGCATAGTGTTCTTCGCAGGAGTTGCCGGATGCTGTGTGACGCGCAAGCGATCGCAATATCACGCGAAGTGATAGCATGAGGCGAAGCCATAGCGACGTTAGCGTCGGAGCCTCGGAACGAATGCCAGCAAGAAGACAAGTATTGGTAATTAGAAACTTTGACGTTTGACGTTTAACGTTTGATGTTTGACTTGTACCCATTACCCATTACCCAGAATATCTTTAAACCAATCTTCAAAGCGATCGCCTAATGCATCCAAAGAGTATTCTGTCTCAGCGTGTTGGCGACACTTGTAACGGTCAATCTCATCCAAGCGTTTGATTGCCTCAACCAATCCCGCTATACTATCCGGTTCAACTAAAAAACCTGTTTCCCCATCCCGGACAATTTCCGCTGGTCCTCCACGACGATAGGCAATCACCGGTACTCCACAAGCCAGCGCTTCAATTGCCACATTACCAAATGCTTCTACCCAACGGGGCGTCATCACTAAGGCCTGACACTGACGCAGTTCTTTTTGCAGTTCTTTAGTTGACAAAAACCCCACGTACTCAATCGGGGCTTGCGGATATTCCCAACAAATCTGCTGCCAATACCCCTTGTCTTGCATTTTGCCAAAAATTTTCAGCGGTATCCCTGTAAGGTGAGACGCCGCCACCGCATCTTCGAGTGCCTTTTCTGGCGCAATTCGACCCAACCAAGCCAGTGCCTCTCCGGGTTCACCACAGAATTCGTACAGCGATAAATCGATTCCACTCCCTAAACAGCGACAGCGTTCGGCAAAGGGAAATGTTGCGGCTTGTGATGCCGTGTAGACCCCAATCGTACCCGGAAACCGAACCGCTACTTGCTCCATCATTTGATCCAGCGTTTGGGTTATCGAACCCATGCTAATGAAATGAGCAACTGGGCGCGTCAAGAAAGGCGTCAGGTAAAACGGCAACCAATCAAAGGCAAAATTGACAATCAGGTCATAATCAGCTTGGACTGTGCGAATGTACTCCCACATATTTGCCAGAACAGCATCTCCCGGCATGCAGATGGGGGCGTCGGACTCCAGGTTTTGAGCCATCATTTGCAGGTTTCCTGGAATCCCCTGAATCGGAATGTCACCCATAACTGACTCAGTTGGTGCGACAACCTGGATTGTATGACCTCGCCGCCTCATCTCTTGGGCGATATTTTGCAGCGTTAATTCTACGCCACCACCGATTCCCGAACCCAAGGGTCCAACTGAAGTGGAGACGAGTAGCAACCTGAGAGATTTAGCGATCGCCGGGATCATTATCTATCAAATGGGGGGTCAGGGGTCAGAAGCGGACAACATGGATTTTTAACACCGCTACATCGATAGAACATTCTCTCACTCATCGGTGCATCCATGTTCAAATCCGTGTTGCGTGGTCAGGGGAGGTAGATTTTCATTCCTTTATTGTGAGCGCTAGTGCAGCGTGGCAGAAATAACTATCCAGTTGAAAAAGGTTAAAAAGCTTACTATACTAGCTTTCTTTCATAAAAGCCCTCTGCCCCCTGCCTTCTTGCGCTGGTTCATGGGGAGTCTTGCATCCTGATGATGAATGCAGACGTGCGTTGTATGCAGAACATTTAAGTAACCAGACAGAATTAATTACATGTTGATTCCTTGCTATACCTAATTTACAGCCCATTTTTTGTGTAATTAATTGCGCCCAACTACTTATCAGTCCTCGTTTATCATCCCTTTTTTAGTGGGTTTTTTATCTGGCTGAGAGGGTAAGTTTAGTTTACTACTGCGCGAAGGCGGCAGGGTATCAAGTGCGGCTGCGGTGCGAATGCGACTTAAATGACCCATAGCCCAGCGTGCGGTTTCCTGTACTTCTGGGTCTGGGTCATCAGCAGCATGACACAACATCTGGCTGATTTGAGC
>JAIUYC010000340.1 GCA_020216575.1 Coleofasciculus sp. S288
GGTCATAAAGGCATTGGGGTGACGGCAGATGTGCGATCGCCAGAGGAACTAAAAGTTGCCTATGACAGAGCGTTTGACGCGATTCCAGAAGGTCAACCGATCCGGATAATTGTGGAAAAAAGCATCAAGGGAGCTGATTTTCGCCTACTTTGCGTCAATGGCAGATTTGTCGCTGCCACCGAACGCCGTCCTGCTTCAGTTATGGGTGACGGACAATCAGCGATCGCTGAATTGATCGAGCGCGAAAACCGCAAACCCGCACGCACCGACACCCCCACCTCACCCCTCGGTAAAATCCAAAGCGATGAGTCCATGCAAATGTACCTCGAGGAACAGGGCTTGTCATTAGACAGTGTTTTGGAAAAAGGTCGCCTCGTCTATTTGCGTAAAGTTGCTAACCTCTCATCGGGCGGCTTGAGCATCGATGCAACGCGCACGGTTCACCCGGATAACATCATCTTGGCGCAAGACATTGCCCAGCACTTCCGGTTGACGTGCCTCGGTATTGATGTTATTTCTCCAAGTCTAGAAAAATCCTGGAAATCCGGCGATTTTGCCATTCTTGAAATCAACGCCGCTCCCGGCATCTCGATGCATCTCAGACCGGCGATTGGGGAAAGCGTCGATGTGCCGTCCCACATCATTGAAAGCTTCTTTGAGTCCAGTGCCGACGCCAGGATACCAATTATCACATTCAACCGAATTTCCGTTCAAGACCTCCAAGAAACCATCGACCATATTCTTCTCCACCACCCCGACTGGACAGTTGGCGCGATTTGTCGGGATGCCGTCTTTGTCAATCGTTCCGAAAAAATCCTGAACCGAGATTACAACACCAACGTCCAAAGCCTGCTGCGCAACCCCAAACTAGACCTACTGATTGCTGAGTATGGGGAAGATGTTTGGGAGAGGGAAGGGATGTTTTATCACTGTAGTAGCATCGTCGTCTTGGAGAACCCCACTGAAACAGAGATGATGCTCGCACGAGACACCTTTGACGACTCAATTGTGGTGACTAAGGAAGGAAGTAACGTCTCAATTCGACGCAAGGGCTTGATCGAACAGTACAAGCTGGGTGCATTTGAACCCTTTACTCGTGTTTATTTGAAGGAAATTGGACTGCTTTTGTAATTGTCGGGTGCATACATCACTCTCAGGGAAAACCAATGACCAATTACCGCCAACCTCATCAGCAGCATTTTCACCCGATTGGGTGAAGCTTCGAGATTCATAAATACCTAAGATTGTTGAAATTTCATTAGTAAGGTAGCCCCATCGTGTTTCCCCGATGGGTTTTTTATGCGTGTAGCAGCGGAACGCTAGTCGAGCCTAGTGCAATGCAAGCAGAACGTGAAGGGAAAAATCCTACTTTGTCACTCTAGGGAGCCGGTCAAGAAACTAGAGTTGGCAAAAGCGATATTGTGTGAAGGACGAAGCATACCCTTCGGGAAGGCTGACGCCTACGGGGAACAATTTATAGCGATCGCCCAAGGTTTTCTGCCCGAATGCTTCGCCCCTACAAGTTGCATATTTTGCCTCTTTTGTCAAAAACTTCTACTTGACCGGCTCCCTAGTGCGAGATGCTTGGCTTGCGATCGCAAACGTCTTCAAAACTTACATAGCTCACTAATACGACTCCCCGTAAGCTATTAGAAACTCATTATTATTAGTAATAAAATGCACCCTGCGTTCAGCCCAATTTCATGAACTCAATCATTTACCCTAAAGGTAGGTAAATGGAAATTATGCCTGCAAAAACAGCATCTCAATCGCAGCATAAAAAGATAATTTGGTGATGCCGATTAAAGTTTAAATTCACTGATTCCCTTATTTATGGCTATACGCCTAAAAAGGCAAGAATTAACACAAGAAACGTGACAAAAGCCACGAACAGAGTACCTGAGCCTTTGAATGAACTTGATTGAGAAGATTGAGTTAGGGCATGGCGATAGTCACAGTAGACACATTGAAAAACATCATCAGAAGTATGCATGCAACGCACTAACCCTTTTTTATGGCATTTAGGACACTCCAATACCTCTTTTTCTACCAAGGGTTCTACCATGGGTTTTTCCCCTCTTAATTTCCTCTGACTCAAAATTAAAACAATTTTGGTGTAAATTTCTCAGATTGTAAAAAAACTGCATGATTAATTAGGGAAGTACAAATCAAACGAGTAAACCAACCGAGATAGGAGGGATGCAAATGACCCCAAAGCACATCGCACCGTATGGTTCTTGGACATCACCCATTACTGCTAACCTGATTGTCGCTGGCACAATTGGTCTGGGGCAGATTGCTCTTGATGGGGACGATGTTTACTGGATTGAGGGGCGACCTGCTGAAGGAGGGCGGAATGTGATTGTGCGGCGGACACCCGATGGTCAAACGACTGATGTGACGCCATCTCCCTTCAATGCTCGGACTCGCGTTCACGAATATGGGAGCGGTGCTTTTGCGGTGAAAGATGGCACGATTTACTTTTCCAACTTCGCCGACCAACGCCTATACAAGCAAATCCCAGACTCAGAACCCCAACCCCTTTCTAAGGAGTCTGGAGGGAATCTACGCTATGCAGATTACGCAATTGACTCGCAGCGAGGGCGGATTATTTGCGTGTGCGAAGACCATACGGATAGTAGCCGCGAGCCAGTGAATACTTTGGTCAGTATCAACTTGGAGAATGGTGAAGACTTGCAAGTGCTGATATCTGGCTGCGATTTTTACGCCTCGCCGCACCTGAGTCCTGACAATTCCCAATTAGCGTGGATCAGTTGGAACCATCCGAATATGCCTTGGGATGGCACTCAACTCTGGGTTGCCCCAATCAATGCAGATGGCTCTCTGGGGGAAGCTAAGTGTGTTGCTGGAGGGATTGATGAGTCAATCTTTCAGCCAGAGTGGTCACCGGATGGAGTCTTGTACTTTGTTTCTGATTGTACGGGTTGGTGGAATCTTTACCGCTGGCAAGGGGAGATTGAGCCACTGTGCGAAATGAATGCGGAATTTGGGCTGCCTCAATGGGTGTTTGGGATGTCCACTTATGGGATAGAGTCAGTAAATCGCATCATCTGTACGTACAACCAACAGGGGATTTGGCAGCTAGCGAGCCTCGATCTGCAAACGAAACAGCTAGAGGCGATCGCAACACCTTATACTGATAGTTCATCGCTTCGGGCAACGAAGGGTCGAGCCGTGTTCATCGGCGGTTCGGCGACAGAACCCACGGCTGTTGTCCAGCTTGACTTGACAAATAAACAGATAAATGTATTGAAGCAGTCGAGCCAACTAGAGATTGATCAAGGATATCTTTCCACACCACAAGCGATCGCCTTTCCCACAGAAAATAACCTTACCGCTTACGCATTCTTCTACCCACCGCATAACCAAGACTACACCGCACCAACTGGGGAGAAGCCGCCACTGATTGTCAGAAGTCATGGGGGACCAACCGCAGCAACGTCGAGCACATTTAATTCGAGGATTCAATACTGGACTAGTCGGGGATTTGCGGTTCTTGATGTCAACTATGGAGGCAGTACGGGTTACGGACGGGAATATCGAGAGCGGTTGAAGGGACAGTGGGGCATCGTTGATGTTGATGATTGTGTCAATGGTGCAAAGTACCTCGCTGAACAAGGATTAGTGGATAAGGAGCGACTTGCGATCGCAGGTAGCAGCGCTGGGGGCTATACGACCTTAGCGGCGCTGACGTTCCGAGATGTCTTCAAGGCAGGTGCGAGTTACTATGGCATCAGCGATCTGGAGGTATTGGCTAAGGAAACCCATAAATTTGAGGCACGCTACTTTGACAAACTGATCGGTCCTTACCCCGAACGCAAGGATTTATATGAAGAGCGATCGCCCATCCACTTTACCAATCGACTCTCCTGTCCCGTGATTTTCTTTCAAGGACTGGAAGACAAGGTTGTCCCTCCCAACCAGGCAGAGATGATGGTGGAAGCCCTGAAGGCGAAAGGATTGCCAGTGGCCTATGTTGCCTATGAGGGAGAACAGCACGGGTTTCGGCGTGCTGAGAACATCAAACGTACCTTAGAGACTGAGTTGTACTTTTACTCTCGTGTCTTCGGCTTTGAGCTAGCAGAGGCGATCAAACCCGTGCCGATTCATAACCTAGATTGAAATTGCTACTCTGGAGACAGACTACAAAAAATTGCGTCACTCCAGAGATAGAGCCATGAGCAAGCAGGAAACAAGAGGACTCGCCCGTCAGGAAACATCAGCGCTTGCCCGTGAATTGAAAACCCAAGTCAAAGTCTTAGGTGGCTTCGTTGCCATCATGTGGATTTTGGAGATTGTGGATCTAGTCGTTTTCCAAGGAGCACTCAATGCCTACGGTATCCTTCCGCGTCACCTGATCGGATTGCGTGGCATCCTGTTTGCTCCGTTCCTGCACGGCAATTTTGCTCACCTGATTGCCAACACCATACCCTTCCTCACCCTCGGCTGGTTCGTGATGTTACGAGAAACCAGCGATTTTTTTGTCGTTACCGCTATCACCATGCTAGTCAGTGGGCTGGGGGTATGGCTGTTAGGCTCACCCGGTTTGCACATTGGCGCTAGCGGAGTGATCTTCGGCTACCTCGGTTTTCTACTTCTAAGGGGCTACTTTGAACGCAACATCCCCTCAATTTTGCTCTCTCTCATCGTTGGTTTCCTGTACGGGGGTACGATTTGGGGTGTCTTGCCAATCCAGCAGGGAGTGTCTTGGGAGGGACACTTATTTGGCTTTATCGGCGGCATCCTAGCTGCACGGCTTTTAACACGGCGCAAGAAGTAAGAGGCAGGGGGAGTGGATAAGGCTTTATAAACTGCGATCGCAACAAAAGGACAAAACCCTTCTACCCTGACTCCTATTTTCAAGTTAAGCACCATGAGCTGCGCTCACAACGAAAGATGAAAATCTCTCTGTCTGGAGCGTCACCCTGTCCCCGCGTCCCGGCGTCTATTTTCAAACTAGGAATGACAAAAAAGCAGAAATTCCCTTACCTTGTTGGTTCCAAATGGACAGCCAAACAAAAAACGTGGGGTTGGCGGCACTTCCAAGTTGTCAACCGCAAAAACGAGGGGCAATGGGTATTTGCGGAAATGGTTGCCTCCTGTGACCCCAATGTGCGTTTTTGGCTCAATGCCAAACAACTCAAAGACCGTTCCCTGTGGCAAGCGGGCTGGCAATCTCTAGAGGAAATGAACGAGAATCAAGAAGATACGCTTTGATGGGCTGGCTTACAACTATATCCAGTCTAAATCAATTGTGAAATAAGATTATAGCGTTTCTCGAATAACCAAGGTACAGTAGAGGCACGGCAATGCCGTGCCTCTACAAACAGGCTGTATTCCAGGTAATTATGACGATATGCGTATGGTTTTAATCCCGTTGCTGGGATTCATTAATAGGAAAGCCAACGCTTGGAAATCTTTGACCAGCAGCACAGAAAGGTTTCAATAGATTCAAAGCGCTTTCCTACTAAAGCAGTTGGTCAACTTTCAGACGAAAAGATGCGGCAAGGTGCAGCTGCTGTTCGCTACTGTTTGGGTTTGTGAAGGAACAACCGCTTCAGTTTTTGTCTGAAGCTCTCACCTCTGCATCATCCATTCACGAGCAGAAGCAGAGCTATCCATGCCCCCGGTGCGAATCTGGCGTTCTAGG
>JAIUYC010000341.1 GCA_020216575.1 Coleofasciculus sp. S288
ATGCCCTCTGTGTTGGTAGAAGTTGGTTTTCTCACTGGGCGCGAGGATTCAGCCAAACTGGCAAATCCCAGTTACCGCAGCCAAATTGCCCAAGCGATCGCTCGCGGCATCCTCCTGTACATTCAGCAGAATCGCTAAACGTCTAAGAATCAAGCAACACCAGTGTCCAACTTTTCCGCTTCCTACTCCAGCGACTCTCACGGAAAAAAAACCTCGGATTCCCCGGTCGAGGAACGTTTTAAACCTGCCCACACCTTTATGGAAGAACCACAGCGCAGGCGTATCGGGATTTTCGACAGTGGCGCTGGGGGACTCACCGTTTTAAGAGAATTGTATCGGCAATTGCCCAACGAATCGATTCTTTACGTTGCTGACACGGCGCGGCTTCCCTACGGTACGCGCTCTGCTCGCGAACTCGTGCAGTTCTGTTTCGAGATCTTAAGCTGGATGGTACAACAGGATGTTAAAATGATCCTCTGTGCCTGTAATACCAGTGACGCATTAGCTCTAGAAACGTTACGTCACGAGTTTAATATTCCTATTTTGAGGTTGATTCTACCGGGGGCTCGTGCCGCTGTCCAACAAGGTCGTCGGATTGGGGTGATTGCCACCCCAGCAACTGCCGCTAGCAATGCTTATCGACGTGCCATACTAGAAGTTGAAGCAACAGCCCAAGTCTGGCAAGTCGGCTGCCCAGAGTTTGTGCCGTTAGTCGAGCAAAACCGCATTCACGATCCCTACACAGAAGAGGTAGCGCGACAGTACCTAGCGCCCTTACTCCAGCAGCGAATCGACACTTTGATCTATGGCTGTACCCATTATCCGCTTCTGGCTCCAGTTCTTCGGCAAATCCTCCCTCCACAAGTTAGACTTGTAGACCCAGCCGAGCATATTGTTGCTGCGGCAATGCAGGAATTGGACTTAATCGGATTGAGGAATACCTGGACACCTTTACCAACTCGCTTCTGTGTCAGTGGTTGTCCCCAACAGTTTGCCCAACTGTCCGTGCAATGGTTGGGCTGTACTCCATCCGTTGAAAAAATTCAATTACCGACAGACTCGCACCTACCGGTATCGCTAGAAGCTGTGGATTGAACGCTAGTATAGATTCTCGATTGAGATAAAAACTAGGGACTAAGAAAAAATTACGAACCTAATAAAATTTCTTTCTTTCTTTTCCTAGTCCCTAGTCTTGAACCCTGATGTTAATCATGTTAGGGTATACTACTGACCTCTTGAACCTTTTGAGATGGAGATGTTGTTAGTGTTAGCGTCGCCGCTTTAGAGGAGTTGGCAGAACGGCGCTCTGGCGCTTCGATTAGCGACCATCGTTCGAGTTCATCAGGTTTGGGTAGAGTCTTAGTTTGTAGGTAAGGAATGTAAGTGTCTGTAAAAGAGTCAGCAGCGTATCGCGAACTCTTCGTAGTCCGCTGCGCGAGGATTAGCAGCAGATAAATTGTTAATAGATAACCAGTTGCTAGCAGTGGAATAATCACAGGCATATCATTGTAAATCATAGTGTGAACAGGAGGTAGAGCAGTGTGAATTTCAATAGCAATTTCTTCGGCAGTCCTCCTCAAACCGCTCGCGGGTTTGGAGTACTGTTTTCAGCAGAAGCTTTAGGAAGACATCGAAATTGTCCCCCCAAAGCTTCCCTATTACCTTCCTGGGGCGCAAGCGTCCGTAAAGGAATTTGGGGCTTAACTCAGCCATATGAGCCAAGCGGGAAGTCCCTTAATATGTGTGGCGAACGACTTGACTCAGTAGTAACCCTGAGCCGCCATCCCTACATAGCAGGCTATCTCTGCCTGACCTAATTTATTTCAACCAGTAGGGTATGGATAAGTATTTTTCCCTACTACGTCGGAATCAATAAATCTATTAATTTTTTGAAGCCCTTATATTTAGATTAACACAAGACTCCTAGCGTATTACAGCAATTTTTTCAAATTTTTCATGGACTTAACAAGCTGATACAATTTTTTCTGCTCCCTCTAGATCCGCCCTTAGTTAAACAAAACTTCCCTCTAGAGGATGCTTCGCTTAGAATGAAAGAACGAATATGTAAACTTTCGTAACCTAACTTCTGAGTCGGCTGATCCATGACCTCAGTGACCTCCCTTTTTGCCTCCGTTGACACAGACCTGTGTCTACTGACCGAGAACTTGAAAAACCTGGTGGGTGCTCGTCATCCCATCCTTTATGCAGCAGCTGAATACCTGTTCGGGGCTGGGGGAAAGCGCATAAGACCAGCAATTGTCCTTTTAATTTCGCGGGCAACAATGCTGGATCAGGATATTACTCCACGCCATCGACGTTTGGCAGAAATTACCGAAATGATTCATACGGCAAGCTTGGTGCATGACGATGTCGTTGATGAGGCAGAGGTACGTCGCAGCGTTCCTACTGTCAATAGCCTGTTCAACAATCGGGTAGCCGTGCTAGCCGGAGATTTCTTGTTCGGTCAATCTGCTTGGTATCTCGCTAATCTTGGCAACTTAGAGGTAGTCAAGCTGTTGTCGGAAGTAATTAAAGATATGGCAGAGGGGGAGATTCAGCAAGGGCTGAGTCGATTTGATACCACCATTACCATTGAAACTTACTTAGAGAAGACTTACAACAAGACTGCATCTCTAATTGCCAATAGTGCCAAAGCGGCTGGACTGCTGAGTGGTGTACCGATAGAGTTCGCCGAAAAACTATACAACTACGGGCGTCATATTGGGTTAGCTTTTCAAATCGTTGATGACATTTTGGACTTCACAGCGTCAACCGAAGTTTTGGGCAAGCCCGCAGGCTCCGATCTCGTCAGTGGTAATCTGACCGCCCCCGTCTTGTATGCTCTGGAAGAGAAGCCCTACTTGGAGGTGTTAATAGAGCGAGAATTTGCCCAACCAGAAGATCTAGAGCAGGCGCTCGCACTCGTGAAGGAAAGTCAAGGCATTGAGCGTTCCCGCAAACTAGCAGCGTATCACGCTCAGCTCGCTACAGAAAACCTGACTGACCTGAAGCCCTCGGAGTGTTCTAAGGCTCTGGTTGACATGGCTGAGTATGTCTTGAGCCGTATGTACTAAGCATAGCTTAGCCCCGATCGCCGTAAGTGTACTTCTCCAACGCCTCCATCAGTGGCAGACGCTAGAGGAGATAGTGTTGTGCAGGGGTGAGTAAAGACGATTTCATGCAACACCTTCTTAATAGGCGCGTCCGCGTCCGAGATACTTCATCGCAGAGAATCAACAAAACCGGGGAATGCGAACCAAAACCATGCAGAATAGTTTTAGCCCGATCTAGGGAGATTTAAGTTTTGGGTATAGAACTGCGGAGTTACGTATTTATAGACAGCTTGCAGCCTCAGCACGCCGCTTACATGGGAACGGTAGCGTTAGGGTTCTTGCCATTGCCCGGTGATACGTCTCTGTGGATTGAAATCTCACCGGGCATTGAAATTAACCGAATTACCGATGTCGCCTTGAAATCAACCTCGGTGCGTCCGGGGGTGCTAGTTGTGGAACGGCTTTATGGTCTTTTAGAAGTTCATGCCAGCAAACAGGGAGAGACGAGGGCTGCGGGTAAAGCAATTCTAGAGGCGTTAGGAGTTCGTGCACACGAGTGTCTCAAACCCCGTGTCATTTCCAGCCAGATTATCCGTAACATTGACGCTCACCAAACCCAATTGATCAATCGCACACGCAAAGGGCAGATGCTTTTAGCAGGGCAGACGCTTTACGTGTTAGAAGTCGAACCCGCTGCCTATGCTGCTCTCGCAGCGAATGAAGCAGAGAAGGCTGCTAGGATTAACATCCTACAGATTAGTGCGGTTGGAAGCTTCGGACGCCTCTACTTGGGTGGAGAAGAACAGGATATTCTGGCGGCTTCTAGTGCAGCGCTAGTGGCGATTGAAAATGTGATTGGGCGTGAAAATCCTGCAATTAAGCGCAAGGAATAGGCAAATGATGTTCATCGGGGAAGCGATCGCCTTTATTTTTTCAGCATGAGTGTGGGCAGCACCAGTTCAATTCTAGTGCTAAGTTGCCCTTGGTTTAATTTGCATTTAGGAAGCAGCTAAGACGCCTGCAATCCTTAGGTTTCCCGATTTTGAATTTTGAATTGCTAAGCACTGCTTTTCTGGAGCAAAGGAGACTATCGGTGGCAAACATAGAACATCTGATGCTACTTAAGAAGGGTGAGGTCAGATGGATTGAGTGGAGAACTCTAAACTCCCAAATAGAACCCGATCTTAGCGAAGCTAACCTCAGAGAGGCTAATCTGAGAGGAGCTAACCTGAGAGGGGCTAATCTGAGAAGAGCCGATTTGTGCAAAATCCAACTTATTGCCGCCAACCTCAGTAATGCCAACCTCAGCAAGGCTAACCTCTACCAGGCTGAACTCATCGATGCTAACCTTACCGAAGCCGAACTCATCGATGCTAACCTGATCGAAGCTGACTTGAGAGGAGCCGATCTCAGTCATGCAAACTTGATCGGAACTGAGCTATGTGGGGCTAATCTGAGAGGAGCCGATCTCACTCAGGCTAACCTGATTGGGACAAACCTTAGAAAGGCTAATCTAAGAGGAGCCGATCTCGGTGCAGCAAAGCTAACAAGGACTAACCTCAGCGAGGCAAACCTCATGGAAGCCAATCTCAGCCATACTCAGCTGCGCAATGCTAACCTCCATGAAGCTGAACTGATGGGGGCTTACCTTTACAACGCTGACCTCCATAACGCGAATCTGAGTGAGGCACACCTCAGTGGAGCATGCGTCTTTGGGGCAAACCTAAGCGAGGCTGACCTTGAAAAGGCGGATTTCCGAGGGGCTAACCTCAGTAAAGCTAATTTAGCAGGGGCTAACCTGACCGGGGCTAATCTCAGAGGGGCTAACCTTCACAAAGCTGACTTCCGAGGGGCTAACCTGACAGGAGCTGACCTCACCGGAGCTAAACTCAGCAAAGCTAATCTTCAGGAAACAACTATGCCTGATGCTAAGTCCTATTCATAGAGACGTTCTGAGATGTGAAACTAGCGTTGATGCAAAAAGGGAACAGGGAACAGTAGGAAAGTGCTTCTTGTATCAATTCCTGTTCAATCGGCTTCAATTGAAGAGTTGCCAAACAATCACCAACAGAGCTACTAGAGCACCAAAATAGGCAATCGTGCGCACACCGATGATGCCAAAAATATATGAAAGACTATGCAGTAGGCGAAAGCTCACCAGAGTGATTGAAGCGATCGCTGTTACTTCGTCTGTTTGCCCTGTTACCTGTGCAATCAGAATCACCGTTGCAATCATAGCTAGATTGTCGTGGTGATTGCGTTGAGCACGATCTGCTCGTCCTACCCACGGAGGAACATCTGGCATCGTTTCTCGATTACCCATCCCCCAATTAAGGTCTGAGTAGACGATGCGTGCGATCGCCGGAATGTGATTAAGCGGAATAGACCAGAGTGCTAGGATTAGTAGGCAGATAAGCTCGGTAGTCATAAAACTTAAATCAGTGAACAGTGAACAGTGACCAGTTATCAGGTTTCACACGGGGATGCGAGACCCCGAGTGAAACCTACCATGCTTCGACTAAGCTCAGCAGCCATCTTTGATGGGAGCTTTACTACTCAGGGATTAACTGATAACTGATAACTGATAACTGAAAGGTGAA
>JAIUYC010000342.1 GCA_020216575.1 Coleofasciculus sp. S288
AGCATTGCGACAACAGTTGGGAGACGATCGCTCTAGGGCACGCATCTCGGTAGTGCTGTCACCCTGCCCAAATGCAACAGGTACAGAAGTTGCGATCGCTCGTTCGTACCCAGAAATAGATCGCGTCCAGGGTTCAGAGCATTTCTTTGAGTTTCTACTATGGGGAAAGACAGTAGAGAACTGGGACTGGAGCGACAAGGGGGTTGTTGTCTTCCTAGGAGGTGACCAATTTTTTCCCATCGTCATCGGCAAGCGCTTGGGCTATCGCACGGTTGTCTATGCTGAGTGGGACGCCCGTTGGTATAAGTGGATTGATACGTTCGGTGTGATGAAGCCAGAGATTATTGCCAAAGCCCCTAAAAAATACAGCCATAAATTGACGGTAGTAGGAGACTTGATGGCAGATGTGTCTGAAGAAGGCAAAAGAAAAGAGGAAAAATTTTCTACTCCTTCTCTCCCCCTCATCGGACTGCTGCCTGGGTCAAAACCTGCAAAACTCTCTCAGGGAGTGCCATTGGGGTTAGCGATCGCTCAATACATCCACGAAGCTAGACCCGAAATCCGTTTTGTAATTCCTGTTGCACCAACCCTAGATTTATCTACTCTGGCTCGTTTTGCTGACCCTAAAAACAATCCTCTGATTCGGAAGTTGGGATGGGGAGAGGCTCAATTAGTGATCCCATCCGTTGACAGCCATGACGAACCATTTCTGAAAACACCCAACGGCTTGCGGGTAGAACTTTGGACATCATTTCCTGCCCATGATTTGTTATCTCAATGTCGCCTCTGCCTGACTACCGTGGGAGCGAATACGGCTGAATTGGGTTCTTTAGCTGTACCGATGATAGTCTTGCTCCCAACACAACAATTGGATGCCATGCGCTCTTGGGATGGCTTACCGGGGCTTTTGGCTCGCTTGTCGGGAGTGGGTTCAGCATTTGCCACGATTATTAATTGGCTCATTTTACGGCAGGGACGTTTATTTGCATGGCCGAATATTTGGGCGAAGGAGGAGATTGTGCCGGAATTGGTGGGTAAACTTCAGCCACAGGAGGTTGCCCAACTCGCCCTGGACTACTTAGAGCATCCAGAAAAGTTAGAGGAAATTTGCGATCGCCTTCGCTGCGTCCGAGGGCAACCAGGGGCAGCTCAAAAGCTAGCCCAACTGGTGTGTGGTGAGTTATCAGCAATTGAAACCGCCCAATGTCTCACTGGCTATTTTTCTCTCATAATCCTTTACATAACTTTAGGTTGGTTTATATGATTAATGGTGCAGTGAGTTTTCGTTAACTTTCTCTAAGACGTGTTACAACGTTTTACAGCCCGTATCACCATAGAGCTACTTCAGCTCATAGCGATTTACCTCCTTGAAACGCTTGAAACCCTTACAGAAAAACCACTGCGATCGTTATTGAGGTCAAAGGTCGAACCTTGACCAACTCCCCAGAGAGGCAAAGGTTTATGAAGAGGCAGTGGAAAACGATATGGGTTAAAGCCACCATTTGGCTCATAGCCGAGATTGTATTGAACCTGCTAGGACTCGATAATCTTGCCGACTACAGCGAATTCCTGTTCGAGAAAGAACTTGCGATTGAAAAGCACCCGCCACAAATGGCAGTCGCGGTTCCCCCTCGTCGCCCTGAGTTTACTTATAATTTGCCCTATCCCGTTACTGTTGCTCTGGAGGCTTGAAGATAAGATAAAACGAAACGGTATTCTTTATCCGAGAGCGATCGCACTTCTTGCACAAAAAGCCCAGCCATTGTGACTGAGCTTCTTGGTTGAGCTTTTGCTTCTGTAGGTACTCGGTAGACTTAGGACAGGTAAGTATCAGGCGCTCCTCTTGTTCTAAGGATGGGTCAACGTGCGGATACTTTCCTCTGCCATTAGGCTTGAACTCCTCATCCGTCTTTATGTCTTTTGAAAGAGGGGAGTCAGCCCCCCCTCAATCAGCGACACCTGATGATGCTGTAAACTGTTCGTCCGGAAATCTCTTGCAACTCCATTAAGCCCAGCAATGCAATGCAATGCAACTGGGCTTCTTTGCTCACAGATTATTTAGCGAGAAAGGCTTGACACTGGAGGCAAATTCTGCTTTTCAAGTAGGAAATAGGTGTTCATCTCTCCCTTGCCTTTGACCGGAATTTTTCCCCGCTTCTTGAAGCGATACTGTCTTTTCAAACACTCGTAAGTTGCTTCTGAAACCTGGATGACGCCAGCCACGCCGTGGGATTCCATGCGGCTGGCAATATTTACCGTGTCACCCCACAAGTCATAGATAAACCGCTTGAGTCCGATAACTCCAGCAACTACGGGGCCAGTGTTAATGCCGATGCGGATGCTAAAGGATTGATTGTACTCGATATTAAAACGAGCCACTGCCTCTTGCATATCGAGAGCGAGATTTGCGATCGCCGGTGCATGGTTATGGCAAGGGATTGGTAAACCCGAAACTGCCATATAAGCATCCCCGATCGTCTTAATCTTTTCAACCCCATGCTTTTCAACGAGCCGGTCAAACATGGAGAACATCTGGTTGAGCAATATGACTAATTCTGTCGGAGAGATGTGGCTGGACAATTGAGTAAAGCCGACAATATCGGCAAATAGTACAGTTGCCTCTGTGAACTGCTCAGCAATCGTACCATCTCCATGTTTTAAGCGATCGGCAATGCACTCGGGTAAGATATTGAGCAGCAACTGTTCTGCGCGTTCTCGCTCTGCTGTCAGTTTTTGATAAGCGACTTCCAGTTCTCGGCGAGCGCTAAACTCTTCTCGTTGCAAGCGTTCGTATAGAAACACCGAGATGTCACAAATCAGACAGAACCAGAAGAGGTACAAATATAATATCGGGTTAAAAACCTCTTCATCCAAGCCAAGACCAAAGAGTGCGTTTACGCCCAGATAAAATGCGGGTGCGCTGAGCTGCGATACTAGATGCAAAACCCAATGCACTGGCATCAGTGTGGCTTGTACCAGGAACGTCATGATCCAGATCTGATAACTCAGCTCGACATTCCGAATTAAGGCGTCTCCAATTTGCGGCACGAGGATGGTTGACCAGGAAAATCCAAGAAAGAGGATTTCTGGATAATGCTGACCCAAGGGCGTTTTAAGCAATGCCAAGGTAGTGAGTAGGCATAATCCCAGCACACCTTCTACGACCAATCCCCACCGAATCGAAGGATCGGGTGTTGTTGTTGCACGACTGAACTGGTATATAACCAGTGTCAAGACTAGAGCCAGCGCCAGCCATAAGGTGAGGCGCAAGCGGTTTCTCAGGAAACTTTTGCGCCTTACTTCGTAAGCGGTTGACCACGAGGCTGATAAGCTCGTTTTTAAGAAGGCTAACCCTTGTTTGACTGGCACTACCAGTTCTTTAATGCCTGCCCATGTTTGCATATCCGAGCTATCTTCACTCTAGCTTTCTTGGATTCGCTGAACCCACGACTTTGTGGCGTAACAAGTACTGAAGTCGAGCAAGTTTATTCTGGTATTTCTTGTAACTTTTTGCTCCTTTAAACTCCTCTCCTGTTGATAGTGTAGCCAGAAAGTTGATTCCCAAATCCACGCCCACACATTATTTAGATACTTCGTAATACCAAGGATTGCTCGGTTTAACTAGCGCCACTAACCACTTATGCAAATCTATGGCAGTCGGGAACTTAATCTTGTCATTACTGTTGGCTTTATTGTTGTCCAAGATTTGCTGAGTTAAGCCCAGTCCCCAGTTCCATGCATGTCTGGCTGTCCCCGCGTGTTTAGACAACAAGACTCGTTGTAACTTATTAAGTTTTAACTCGGTCTTGAAACCTAGAAGCATAAGTGAGTATTTGTGAGTGATTGGGAGTAAAACGGTAGCTAGTTACTTACCCTGATTTGTCCCTTATAAATTGGTTGCCAATTCCTGTCGCTTCAAAATTACCATATTCGATCCTACGACTGGACTGCGGGCGACGAGCGTTCCGTTGAGGTCGGTGATTTCCAGTTTGCTAAAGTCGAGTTCGTTAGATCGACGCAGCATTTCGTCTGCTAAGTTATTCTGCTGAGACTCCTTAAGGTCGTACCAGCTATCACTGACTTTCACAATTAAACGGCTTTGGAGGAAGTTGGCTTCAACGGATTGAATTAAACCATTGCCATACCGCTCGGTAATTTCAGCAACTTGAGCTTGAATAGAAGCAATGAGGCTTTGCTCCGGGGTAAGTTGTGGCGCGGGGGGAGATTCCACTTCCACAGGTTCTGGTGGTTTTGGCGCTTTCAATTCTGGTGGAGCCTCAATGGAATTTGGAGGAGCTTTTGCCTCCTGCGCTGGCGTCTCTGGGAGCAGCGCCACTGTCGTCCAGAGAACTACAACTACAATACCTGCGATCGCGCCCGTCAATGCCCAATCTGACAGTTTTTCATTCAACGCTGTTGGGAGCAATGCCCGGATTTTTACCAACGTAGCATCCCAAAACCCCTCAAAACGTCTAAAACTGGGAAGTATGCGATCGAGCAGTCGCGGCTTTGTTGGCTGGGGTTCCAGCATCTCGGCAGGCTTCTGTGCTGCTGATGTTGGTGTTACGGGTGGACTATCTGAAGGTGGTGCAGGAGTAATAGGTTCTGATATCTCTGCTGTTGTCTCTAAAATCGGTTCAGAAACAATAGATTCGGATGTCTGTGAGGTTGTCTCTAAAGCCGATTCAGAAACAATAGATTCGGGAGTCTCTGCTGTTGTCTCTAAAGCCGATTCAGAAACAATAGATTCGGGAGTCTCTGCTGTTGTCTCTAAAGTCGGTTCAGAAACAATGGGTTCGGGTTTGGCTTTCTTCCTCTCCCAGACAGGTTTAGAGACTGATTTCCTTGAAGGAGGCACGGCAGTAGAGGGAAGTTCCCTGACTGGTTCTGCTTCCAACCTTTCCACAGTGCCTTCGAGCAGTCCGATTGTTCCGCGCAGAACGTTGATGAGCTGAGCCTTGAAAAACGGTTGCTTTCGGTTCCGGATAGGCTTAGCCGTCTCATCAAATCGTTCAAACTCTGTTTCTGACGGAGTAGCTGCTGCTGGTATCGGCGGCGTCTGAGGCTGGTTTTCTGCTGATTCTGGCGGTTTCCGTTGCTCGTCTGACATTGATTTTCCCTCCCAGGCAGCACCAATCTCCTTCAATAGGATAGATTCTTACAGGAAGCTGCCACTACAGCTCAAATCTATCACTTCTACCGAACTTGCCCTCGCTCAAAACTTTAATCACCCAAAAACGAGACAGCCATGAGCATGAAACGCCGCCAATTTCTTGTGTTGACTAGCCTCAGTGGTTTTGGTCTAGCAGCTTGTGCCAGTGTCTTCCGCACTCAGACAGCACAACGGACTGATGCTAATCTGACTGAAACCACAAATCTTGCTGTTGAACCCGCATTATCAACCTCATCAGACGCCCAAAGCAATCCAGTAGCGAACAATCAGCCCCTATTGCGTTTTGTTTCAGTCGCAGATACAGGTACGGGTGCGGCGGGGCAATATGCAGTAGCAGCAGCGATGACTCGCTATCATCAACTCAATCCCTACGATTTGGTCATCCTAGCAGGTGACAACATCTATAACAATGGTGAGATTGAAAAGATTGAAGCCGTATTTGAGCAACCCTATCAAGCGTTGCTGC
>JAIUYC010000343.1 GCA_020216575.1 Coleofasciculus sp. S288
TAAGAGAGCATATAAAAAGTTTTTTGCCATGAGATTGAACGTTTTTTAGTGTTGCAACTAACGCCCCTAATCCCGAACTATTCATAAAGGTAACATCCTGAAAGTCAACTAAAACAATATCCACTCCATCTTCTACAATATCGTGTATTTCACGGCGTAATTCATTGGCTCTTATGCCATCTAAAATACCGGAAGGTTGAACAATTTTAACGGTAGAATCCATTATTTTACTCCTGTGATTTGAATGTCTATCTAGATTTCACTGATGGTTTATTCCATCAAGGCTATTCATGAAGTTGATTCCGGTTGCCAAACAGCAGCACGGATAATCACCCATAGAAGTGAGAGGTTATAGACTGCCCAAGCTGCATTGATTAAATATAGCCAGGGATTCTCTATGTTTCCAAGGATGTATTGATAAATACACCACATTATTCCCAAAATCGTTAGGGCAAAAACAGTCAACTGAGGTAAAACTAACCGAAGGTAGATTCCAGACTGCCGCTGTTTCGGTGTGACCACAAATTTGATAGGTTTTCCGGTAAACACGCTCCAAACTGCCTGAATGAACAAAGGGAATAAGGCAATAGCGTACTGCTCAGAACGCCAAAGCTGTCTTGCAGGAATGCCCCAACTCGCAGCCAGAAAAGTCAAGCGATTGAGGATAAAAGCTGGGACAAAGTGTATAACAAAATCCGGACCATAGGAACGCAGTGGAATAATGCCTGTGAAGAAGTAGATGATAGGACAGGCAATGAATATCACTGTAGCAAAGCCAGAGAAATAACTGTACATGGTTTGGAAATATTGCAACTGTTGCCAAAATGTTAACCCCGACTTGGTAAATGGATTTTCTCGCAGCAGTACTTGAATTGTTCCCTGCGCCCAACGAAGCCGTTGTTTTAAGGTAGAACTCAGGTCATCAGGGGCTAATCCCGATGCTAATTCTTCATGGTGATAAACAGATTTCCAGCCAGCGGAATGTAGGCGCATTGCTGTATTCATATCCTCTGTAATACTGTTGCTAGAAACCCCTCCAACTAAATCAAATTCGTCTAACCGTTGTTCATTGATAGCAAACTCATCGGAGAAGTTTTGCAGTCCAACACTAATTAGGGCTTCACGCCGGAGTATGGCATTGGTTCCCGTATAAAAGGCGGAATTCATGCCATCTTTTCCTTGTTGAATTGGTCCATAAAATAAGCTAGCTTGATGCCCAAATGGATCGCCCAGTGGAATGTTATAGAACGGCTGTGGCGTTTGCACGAACCCTATCTGATTGCTTTCGTACTTTCCTGTATAAACGTTGTAGGTATAGAAGTAGGGTAAAACTCGTTTCAGAAATTCTGGCTTGGGAATATGGTCAGCATCTAGGGTTAGGATAAAGTCTCCCGACGTTTCTCCAGAAAAAATTGCGTAATTGATGTTACCAGCTTTAGCATGATGGGTTTTACCTGTTGGCTTCGGACGGGCAATGTAACGACAACGAGCAAGCTCAGTTAATTCTAGCTCTTTTTGATGGATAGCTTTGACCAAGAAACTACGTTCATGGGTCAAACATTCGCTAACTTTGCGATGTTTGGGATTTAACAAAAGAATCAACTGTCGGAGACTCTGTAAATAGCTAACGACAGACTCAAGCGCCCAGGTGGTGTCATTGACAGTAACTTGAGAATAGGATTTGACAATCAGCAAGCAATTCCGATTATCTGGTGTTCTTGTATAACTCAGATGGTCAGCAATCTTTTGCATAATACTGAGCCCGCGCCCACGTTCAGCCAGCTCATCGATTTCCTCTGGTAGCTGTTGCAGCTGACTTTCAAAATCATAAGCAGGTCCACAATCCCAAATCCGAATCTCTATAGATTGGGTAAAAATTGTGATTTCAATATCAATGGGAGCTTCTGGTGAAAGTTGTTCGTGCGCATGGCACACTGCATTATCAAATCCTTCAGCCAATGCTGTTTTGCATTGCAGCCAAATATCAGTGGGAATTGAAGGGCGCTGGAATTGATCGAACCAGGACAAAACTTGACTTAAAGCATTGAGATTCGTATCAACTTGCAGGTGGAATGACTGGAGAAACTGCTCGGTTTTAGGGATTTCTGCTGCTATATTTTCGAGTTGCTGGAGATGGTTAACTAATTGCGATCGCTCCGTATTAATCCGTTCAGCCTCCTGTTGTAGCTGTGGCGATCGCAAATCCTCCAACCCCAAGCGTTCTGCCATCGTTCTCATGGCAGGTGAATTACCATCATCCAATACATAAACACACAGCTTCGTTGGAGGATAATCAATGGCTAAAGCTGCCCTAGTAGTTTGCTCAACGATTTCTACAGGTTCGTTATAGCAAGTTACAAAGATATCAACCGTTGGCCATTCAGAGCGAGGCAACAGTGGCGCCATGCGATCTAGAGCTCTTACCTGTCGGACTATTGGCCGCCACAGTCCAATAAAGAACATGACACCACCCAGATAACTATAAATTTCTGCCAATAGTAGGGGAATCGCCAGCCAGAGAGCATCAAAGTTAATTGAATGGTTAATACGCCAATACAGATACCAAGCCCCGAAAATCAAGTTAATTTCGGCTAGATAACGAAACAGCAATGTTCTGTCTTTAAGGCGAGAACGAATATTGCCATAAAAGCTAGGAGAATTTTCAACAACTGAAACTGGATTGGTCATAGTTATGAGTTCTCATGGTGGTTTTTGAGTGAATTAAAGCCAAACTAAAAGGCTAAGGGCTGTCTATCCCTTGCTTGATAGAGCAGGCTTTCCAGAATCACTGCGTTGGTATTGACATTCAGCAGGTCATTCACGCCCAGTTGAGAATTTTCGTAGCGTCCGGAAAAGTAGCCTCGATCGCGATCGGCAAGGTTTTGAACCGCTTCTCTCAGAGTGCTGGTATACGAATCATTAGGCATTAAAGCTGCCCAAGCAAACGCCGCTTTGGTGCTCAAGAATCGCAGTTGAGGATAAGCTTTGCCCTGGCTATTGGTAGCGTTCCAAGGTTGCCCGTTGGCATAGACGCTGTAGTACAAAAAGTACGGGGGACGGTCGAGAGAATCTTCATTCACAGCCGTTAAGATTTGGGTGCGCTCGAATCGTTGTGCTTGAACTTGTAGTAAATTGAGAACTTGAGGTTTGACCGCATCATTCCAGCCCAATTCCAACCCCCAAAGAAGATAGGGGTCGTTGGTGAGATAATTCGTCGCGTTAGAGTTTTCTAAGTTGCGGCGATCGACTTGTAAGGGAATGCCATCAACTTCAATGGTTTGGACGGGGGGATTGTACAAGGCATTCTCAGCTTCAATGCCCCACAGTTGCAAGCTGTAGGCGGCGTATTGTTCGTAACCGAGACGCCCTTCTTGAACAGTGCGGATTTGCCCATTGGAACCGGGAATCCCACCGTATAGCCAACCGTCTTGTACCAATTTTGAGAGTTCCCAACCTTCGACGATACGGTTGATGCGATCGCTATATTCGGGGTAATGGGTTCGTAAAACGTGCAATGCCAGTAAAAACCTAGCCGTATCTAAAACTGACCAACCACTCGTTCCGTTGGGGTCAGGAGTATTATTCAATCGGCGCATCTCCCCAGTACGAGTGCTGTATGCCTTGTTAGGCAAACCCGTTGGGGCTAGCGGCAAGGACTCCAGCGTCTGCAACAACCGCTCAACCATGCTGTTGAAGCGTTCTGGCTGAAGTACCCCTAGTTGCCGTGCAGCGTGGATACCTAAAATCGCACTCCCCTGATCCCATAGCGTTGTCCAAGGGTAGTTTTCCACAGCATTGACAAACCCTGTTTGAGGATTCCAGTTGCGCTCAAAATACCGCCAAGCTAGTTGTGCAGCAATGCGATCGCTTTCTGTCAAACCCGATGATGAGCTTACCGGGGAAGCAGTAGCGACGGCATCCGGTGCAGGTTGTTGAGTGGGTGTTGCTTCTATCGGTGGTGCTGGTGAAGCGATCGCATTTCTTGATTCTGGTGCTGAAAATGCAACCGATGTTGTGCGATCGCTGCCCGAAACCCAGTAAGCACCCGTAGAATTAGCAATCCGTCGTGCTGTCTGCGTAGCAGTACGAGGTAAACCACGACCCGAATCGCTCGTTGCTACTGCCCGCCACCAGGGAGAATCCATTGCTGTTTCTGGATGAATCAAGGGTTGCTGGTTCGTTGCCAGGTACAGGAGAGATTGCAAAATCAGGCTGTTCGTGCTGCCACTTAGAGCCGTTTCTGGTTTACCCGTTTTTTCAGAAAAGCCTTCATAGTAACCCAGTTGAGGATTGTAGAGGTCTGTTGTTGCCTGCAATAACTGGCGGGTATATTCGTTTTCCGGGAATAGGGCATGAAACCCAAAAGCGGCGGCTGTGCTGACGGTACGAGCCTCCGGCACAGACTTCCCATCATCGTTTAGGGTTGCCCAAGCTTCCCCTTGAGCAGCGATTGTGCTGTTAACCACGTAGGGCGGTTTGTCACTCAGCGTTGTGGCGGCAGCAGTGAAAGTACCAGTACGGCGGTAACGCTCAGCTTGAGCCTGAAGAATGGGCTGCACAAGCTGGCGCATTTGGGGGTCAAAACCAAATTCCAAGCCGTAGAGTAAGAACGGATTGCTAACCGTGTACTGGTTCTGCTCTGAATTTCTGTCTGCTTGTTGACGCTGAACTGGTATCTGAACCCCCTCAACTGAGGCAGTTTGATACTTATCCCCAACAGCAGAACGCTCAACGTTAAAGCCCCACAACTGAAACGCCCGTGCTGCATATTCTTCATAGCCGAGGCGAGTTTCAGGCTTAACTTGGGTCAGGAGTCGTCCATTCTCATCCTTCGTCACTCTCGCACTGAAAAGAAGACCATCCCGCACCACTTGAGAGTACGACCACTCCAGCACGATTTGATCAACGGCGTTGGTGTATTCTGGATGGCAGGTTTTCAGCTTATAAAGCGCCGCTAGTATCCGTCCAATATCTAGGGCTGACCAACCCGTTCCCTCGGCAGTGGGATTGCTGCTTCCTTGAGTGGTGGAGGGGTTGCTGCCGTAGTCTACGGGTTGCAAGGACTGGGTATTGTAACCGCGATGGGGTAATTGTCCAGCAAACAGGGGCAACCTCTCCAAGGCTCCTAGTAAAAGACGAGTGCGCTGGTCAAATTCGTCGGCTGAGATGAGGTCGAGCGATCGCGCCGCATTGAGTGCTACTAGATAATCCCCCAATCCCCACAGCGTTGCACCGTTCATGTCGCTGCGGTCATTTACCAGCCCAGTATTCGCTTGATAATTTGCCTTAAAGTATTGCCAAGCTGCCTCAGCATAACGGCGTTCTGGAACAGTTAGAGGTCTGGCTAGGTTTGGGCAAGCGGAGGGCTGAGGTTTCCCAACCGGGGGGATAGGTGAAACAGCAATAACTGGCGTGTCAGCAGGTGAAGGCGCAATGCCTTGTGTTCCTGAAGATTGACCTTCTGTAGTCGTTGCCGTTGTAGCGTTGTCACTCGATTGTGCAGGTGCAAAGGTGACCAAACTCGACCCAATTAGGGGACGATTGCCTCTGGCTTTGTAGTACAAAATCTCTAGAATTAGTCCATTCGTGTTGCCTGTTAGCGCTTTATTCGGTTGCTTTGTTTCTTCGTACAGT
>JAIUYC010000344.1 GCA_020216575.1 Coleofasciculus sp. S288
AGTCGAAAAAATCTTTCACTAATTCAAATGTCGATTGAGAGATATTAATACATCCTGGCAGGCTAGATGATTCCAGACGGGAAGCCGTATTGACTGCATCGCCCCAGACATCATAAGTAAATTTTTGCTTCCCAATAACACCAGCAATTAAAGGGCCTGAGTGGATTCCAAGTCGGATTTCCCAGTAAGGTTCATGCCTAATTACTTTTTCGTGTTTGCGCCAGCGCATAAAGGATTGAATATGTAGGGCAGCGAGAACAGCATCAATGGCATGGGTTGATGTAGGTGTGGGAATTCCTCCAACACACATATAACTGTCACCAATCGTTTTCAATTTTTCCAAATTGTAGGTTTGGACAACCATATCGAAGTACGAAAAGCAATAATCCAGCTCATCAACGAGGGCTTCTGGACTTAGCTGTTCTGCTAGTTTGGTAAAGTCTTTGAAATCGGTAAAGAGAACTGAAGCCGATTCATAAGAAACGGGTTTTACTTTGCCCGTTTGCTTGAGTTCATCTGCAATTTTCTGGGGAAGGACGTTCAAAAGAAGTTCGTCAGACTTGCGTCGCTCGGCATGGAGTTGAGCATACAACTGGTGCATCTCCGCAAACAGCAAATTCATTTCCTCAAACTGCTTGGCGTTCCGGATTGCCGCTGAAACTTGTAGGGCTAGCAAATAGCCAATGCGTAAATCTTCATGATTGTAGGTTGTAGGAGGTGCTGTAGCAAAGTTGATTGAACCAATCACTCGGGTTTCAATTTCCAGGGGGATAATGATGTGAGAGGTGTAAGCGTTTAGAAATGTTGTGGTAGTATCTTTAGGGTTAAGCTGAGCTTGTCCCGTTTTCAGAGTACGAGTAATAGGGTTGTCCTCTGAGAAGATAGAAGAATCGCATTCTACAGACGAACCAAATAGCGTCACGAGGCGATAAGAGCCGTCGTGGTTCTGAAGACAAACACTACAATGCTTGAAATCCAGTAACCACTTGGCTTGCTTTCCAACGATCCGCAAAATTTCATCTAAATTTAAGGAGCGGTTAATTGCATTAGCAATTTCGTTGACTGCTGCAATGCGACTGGAAAGCGCCTGGACTTCAGTGAGTAACTTTCGGGTTATCTGTAGAAGTTCTTCGCGATCTTGAGCTTCAAGCCTCCTGGCATTAATTGAAAACGGAAAAGAGTTCATAAATTGTCAATTTCAAGGGCGATCGCATCCGTATATTGGTTAACTTCCGCAAACAGGTTCGCCGTGGCAATCAGTTCAAAAATTTCCTCACGATCTAGTCCTAGCTCTTCTAGATGCTGGTAATGTTCATCTGTCAGCTTGTGGGGTTTGGTAGCGGCAAGTAATCCAAAATTGATGACCGCTTTTTCTCGTTCGGGCAGTGGACAGTTAACAAAATCAGACACCAGCGTCTGAAGCACTTCTTCACTAATTCCTAGTGCTGATAACCCGTGTAAGTGAACTTGAAGGGCGTACTGGCTGTCATTCGCTTGGGAAATGGCAACACCAATCATTTCCTTGATGGTACGAGGCACACTTCCCTGAAGGATGATCGAGCGAAACTTTTTCCAGTTGGCTTCCAAAAAATCAGGGTTGATTGCCATTGATTTGAACAGGTTAGGAACGATGCCAAATCCCAGTTCAACCCGAATTTCCTCGTATACGGCTTTAACTTTCGGGTTACTGATTTGGTCGTATTCCTGGATGGGAAAGTAAGCCATAGTTGCCTCTTAGGTTAACGTCTAATCAGCGATTGAGGATTAGCAAAAGTTACCTGCCAATTCAACGCTTGGGACTGCACAAACAAAGCTTGCCGTCGCAGGCGTCGCTCGGCAACGGGGAGGAGATGCAAGATTGTTAGTCTCATCGCTTGCACCATAGCAGTTCTCAACTGATTGGAGTACGGGCGGGTTGATTAGATTGAGCTGTGGGAAGCAGATATCTGGGTGAAACCCGCCCCTACGACTCTTAATCTAGATGTATCCCACTCAAATGAGAATCGCTATAAATCTTTGTTCGCCACTCTCAATCCATCCTCAGTAAGGAGGGAAGCTAACCTCCCATGGGGACGCCCTTCTTGGCAAAGGGGGTTAGGGGGATAGTGCAAGAGCTGAGCTATTCCTAGTTTGCCCGTATCATCGGCCTTAGGAACTGACTTCAGTCACAAAATGATAAAGTTACAATAGAGTGCTTGTAAGTTAATAAAAAACTCGGAATTTGCGATAAGCGGCTTGTCAGCTGCGTCAAAAGGCTTAGAGCTACGACAAAAGGCTCAGTACAATACCTCTCGGTCAACGTAACAAATTTGACTAATGGCGACACCTTCCGTAAGGAATAGCTACTCTGGCTAAGCAGGGTCTAAAAAATTAATAATTAGTCCATGACCGTCAGACAGTGAAGATTGATATGATTCTGTACACCGAATACAAAGAGCGTCGCGAACAGTTGATGGCAAAGATTGGCAGCAGTACTGCAATTTTTCGCAGCGCCCCCGTTGCCGTCATGCACAACGATGTCGAGTACGCTTTTCGACAAGACAGCGATTTTTATTACCTGACGGGGTTCAATGAACCGGAAGCGGTGGCAGTGCTAGCGCCGCATCATGAGGAACACCGATTTGTCTTGTTTGTTCAACCCAAAGAACCGGAGAAAGAAGTCTGGACGGGTTACCGGACTGGGGTAGAAGCGGCTAAGGAAAAATATGGCGCGGATGAGGCGTATCCGATTACAGAACTGGATGAGAAGCTACCGAAGTATTTAGAAAAGGCGGATCGGATTTATTACCAGTTGGGACGCGATCGCTCTTTCAACGATACCGTTATCAGGCACTGGCAGCAGTTAATGGCAACGTATCCCAAGCGCGGCACTGGTCCGGTTGCCATTGAATCCACCAATCCGGTACTCCATACCATGCGCTTGGTTAAGAGTGCAGCAGAATTGGAGATGCTGCGGAAAGCCGTTGCCATCTCCGTTGAAGCACACAACCACGCCCGAGAATTTGCCCACCCTGGACGTTACGAGTACGAAGTTCAGGCAGAGATAGAACACATCTTTCGTCGGCACGGTGCTACTGGACCCGCCTATCCCTCAATTGTGGCGTCGGGAGCTAATAGCTGCATCCTACACTACATCGAGAACGATCGGCAGATGCAGGAGAATGATTTGCTGCTGATTGATGCGGGGTGTTCCTATGGCTACTACAACGCCGATATTACCCGCACCTTTCCAGTCGGCAAAACATTTACCCCAGAGCAAAAGACGATTTATGAGATTGTCTTGAAGGCACAACAGGACGCGATCGCTCAAGTTCAACCGGGCAATCCCTACAACTTATTCCATGATACGGCGGTGCGGGTACTCGTCGAAGGGTTGATGGATTTGGGACTGTTGGCAGGTGATATTGAGGAAATCATCAAAGAGGAAAAATACAAACCTTTCTACATGCATCGTACCGGACACTGGTTGGGGTTAGATGTCCATGATGCTGGAGTCTACAAACATGGTGAGAACTGGCAACTCTTCCAACCCGGTCATTTGGTAACGGTAGAACCAGGACTGTATATTGGTTCTGACACTCAACCTGTTGAAGGTCAACCCGCTATTGATGACCGTTGGCGCGGCATTGGAGTTCGGATTGAGGATGATGTGTTGCTAACTGAGTCAGGTCATGAGGTATTAACGGCGGGTGTTCCTAAGTCTGTGGCGGAGATGGAACAGTAGAGAGGCAAAGGGTGGCACTGTCCACCCTACAAGTTACTCTCTTCCCGCTTGAAGAATACCTTATTTTTTTACCAACCACAGAGGACACTGAGGGCGCCGAGGTCACTCCATAGAGATAAAGAGATAAAGAGATAAAGGAAGTTACGCAAGCAGATTTGATATGACGATGAACTTATCACTCAAATTGCCAAATTTTGATAGTTTTATCTTGAGAACCACTGGCGATTATTCGATTATCAGAACTGATAGCTACGGAAGTCACGCCGGCTGAATGTCCAGATAAGGTGTACAGGAGGTCGCCACTAGCAGGATGCCAGATTTTAATTGTGTTGTCGGCACTGCCGCTGATGAGTGTATTGCCTTCAATATTGATAGCTACAGAATTGACCGACTCTGAATGACTATTGAGTGTGTGTAGCAATGTTCCACTGTTTAAATTCCATACTTTAATCGTTTTATCTGCACTGCCACTAATCAGGATTTGACCGCTAGGGCTAAAGCTGAATGAGTTCACTGCATCTGAGTGTCCATTAAGGGTTAGCTGTATATCGCCGCTGCTCAAATTCCAGATTTTAATCGTTTTATCTGCACTCCCACTGGCAAGATTTTGCCCATCTGGACTAATCGCGATCGCGCAGACGGTGCTGGAATGGCCGGACAAGGTTTTCTGTAATTCTCCAGTTCCCAAATTCCAGATTTTAATTGTCTTATCAGCACTCCCACTAGCAAGATTTTGCCCATCTGGACTAATTGCAACTGACTTAATCCAGCCAGAATGCCCGCAGAGGGTATGAAGCAATTCCCCTGTTTCTACCTGCCAAATTTTAATTGTGTAGTCCCAACTTCCACTTGCCAAAGTGCATCCATCTGGGCTAAAGGCGACGGCATCAATCAAGTTTAAATGCCCTGAAAGCGTGTAAGGTACTGCTGCACTATCCAAGTTCCAAATCTTGATAGTTTTATCGGCGCTGCCACTCGCAAGTATTCGTCCATCGGGGCTAAACGCTATAGAATGAATTGAACTTAAGTGACCTCTGAGCGTGCGTACACATTTCCAGGTTGGAGTGAGAATCTTTGAGGCAACACTGGGTGAAGTGAAGTTCGGTTGTGCAACAGTTATCGGCCTTGTTGATACATTTTTTTCAGGCTCTAGATCTTGAAGGATTTCTGTTGCTGATTGGTAGCGTTGCTTCACCTCACTTTCTAGCATTTTGTTCAAAATTTTACAGAGTTGATTACTGATGAGGTCGGTCAGGTAATCTTGCCAAACCCAGATACTTTCCAGGCTATTAAATAGGTTAAACGGGTGAATATTAGTGAGTAAGTGAATGCAGGTGACACCTAAACTGTACAAATCGCTACTTTGAAGTGCTTGACCCATCAGTTGTTCTGGAGCGGTGTAGGCAGCAGAGCCAATAACGGTTCCAACTTGTGCCAGCAGGGTTTTTGTTGTGATTTTTGCGGCACTGAAATCAACCAGAACTAGCTGACTATTAGTGGAGCAACGAATGATATTATCGGGATTGATATCCCGGTGAATGACGCCGTGTTCGTGAACAAACTGCAAAACTGGCAGCAATTCTTTGAGGAGTTGTCGAATTTGAGTTTCGCTAAATGCTCCCTCAGCTTCTAGTTGTTGCGCTAGGCTTTGCCCTTCAATTAAGGTTTGCACGAGAGCAGATGGCATACCTGTCCCCATCCAGTCATCGGGTTCAAAACAGGCTAGGAGTTGGGGAATCTGAGGATGTTGCCCGAGTTCACTGAGTCGCGCCACGTCTTGACGGAACAATTCAAGGGCTTTCTCTGGATTTTTAGTCCCCTGCTTTTTGGGAGAAAGTTGCTTGATGATGCAGCGGGGTTTAGATGTATCTTGCTCATCTATTGCTAGAAAGGTTCGCCCGAT
>JAIUYC010000345.1 GCA_020216575.1 Coleofasciculus sp. S288
TAGGCATCAGGCTGCTCCAGCGGACGACACGCCAACTGTCACCGACGGAGGCAGGCATGGCTTATTTCGAGCGCATTCAGCCACTCGTTGAAGAGATGCAGCAAGCGATCGACATAGCGGCAGATATGTCTGGTCAGCCCAAGGGAACCCTGCGCGTGACAGCTTCTGTTTCATTTGGGTTAAAGTGCATTGTGCCGCTATTGAGCGATTTTGGAACGATGTATCCAGATCTTGCAGTCGATCTGCTACTCACCGATGCCAACGTGGATTTGTTCGCCGAAAGAATTGATGTTGCCGTCCGGCTTGGACTCCTCGCCGATTCAACCTTGATCGCCCAACAACTCATACGAACCCGCTATTCAGTTTGCGCTAGCCCACAATATCTGAACCGATGCGGACGACTGGAAAGACCCAGCGATATAGAGAATCATAACTGTCTTCTTTTTCCGCTGGCAGGTTTCCGATCAAGGTGGATATTCAGGGATGGGAATGGAGACGAGAGCAAAATTCCCGTTTGGGGACGTACTATCATCTCAAACGCGATCGCCCTTCAGCAGTGTGCGATCGCAGGAATGGGTCTGGCACTGCTCCCACACTGGCTAATTGACGAAGATTTACATGCTGGCACACTCATTAATGTATTTCCAGATTTCGACGTGACGGCAACTGATTTCAGCACCGCAGCTTGGTTGATTTATCCTTCCCGTGCTTATGTTCCACTCAAAGTTCGGGTGTTCATTGACTTTTTGAAGAACCAATTTGATTAGCGATCGCTTCTAGATGACCAAGCTAAAATACCTCTAAAGGGGGATGACACATTACTCCTAAAGCGTTTAAACAAATCTTGACTCTCAAGCTTGTATGCTCAGTGTGTAAACTTCCCCGCTCTCTCATAGACGGGGCTTTCAATAGCCCTGAAGAGTCCCATTTGTCCCCATTACTGGTTACAGCAATGTCGCGCCGCCCAAAGTCAACACCAATAACGTTTTTTGTTTAGGTGTCTTAGTGATCGCTGGTGTGGGGCGATCGCAAATCGTTTAAAGTTTTGACTGTATAAGGGCTTAAAATCAGCAAATCACTGTTGAATTGAGAGGTGTCATGGAATGGCATGTAACGGATGCCCAAAGTCTGGCAATTATTGACCGCGAAATGAGCGAACACGCCTTTTCACCAGCGGAATACGAGATTGTCCGCCGAGTCATCTATGCAACAGCCGACTTTGAATATCAGCATCTAATTCGGTTTTCTGAGCGAGCTTTACAAGCTGGAGCAGCAGCACTAGCCGCTCGCAGCACGATTGTTGTCGATGTCCCGATGGTGCAAGTCGGTATCACTCCCCAAATTCAGAACACCTTTGCGAATCCAGTGTATTGCAGCATGGATGCACTAACCCGACCCCAAAAAGAAAAGACTCGGGCGGCTTGGGGTATTGAAACGCTAGCTAAACGCTATCCAGAAGGAATCTTTGTCGTCGGTCAGGCTCAGACGGCGCTGACGACACTGGTTGAGTTAATCGAGGCAGATGAGATTAGACCCGCTTTAGTCATTGGGACACCTGCGGGATTTGTGGATGTGGATGTCATTAAGGATCGGCTGAAAGATTCCTTAATTCCTCATATTCGCATTGAAGGTCGCAAGGGCAGTGCCGTTGTGGCAGGAGCAATTGTTAATGGGTTAGTAGATTTAGCTTGGCAAGCCTACGGGCAGGACACCAATGTCATTAGTTAAGGGTCAGGAGTCAGGAGTCAGGAGTTGTAGGGGCGGGTTTAGCCAACAAATTTGGGTATAACCGATAACATTTAAACAAAACCCGCCCTTACCCAGGATGTAGATCTTAGGATAATTGCAAAACCCTGAGAGCTGCTTATGGGGCGCTGATAACTGATATCGATTACCTAAATATTTGCTACAGATGATTGACACGAAGACACGGGAACGCGAATTTCCGATGAAACCACAATGCACCCCTTCAATTGCTGCCAGAGCGTGACCTCTACCTGTCAAAATTATCGACTGTGACAGTTGAAAGGGCGGAATGTGGGGTTCTTATCGCCTGCGGCGTTTAGTCTTGACGACGCGCTTGGCTGGATAATCTTCAGCATCCCTAGTGCCACTTAGCTGGCGGCTAACTTGGGCAAAAACATCTCGTTGCACGACGGGGTAGTCACTCACCCAGAGATTCAAACTGGGGATATAAATATCACTAGTCTGTGCGATGCGTCCTAGGTCGGCTTGATTAGAAAATACGACCATCTCAGCAATTTGACCGGGAGCGATTCCTTTATGGGTGCGGCGCAGCGGTGCTTGCAGGCGCGTCCCAAATCCTGTCTCGTCTTCAACTTCCAAATTCAGGCGTCGCTCCCGGTTTTCAACGATAACCAACTCACCGCGATTGTTGACAGTTTCTTCTGTCCCAATTAACTCTTCCGTGACATACACATCCGCCACTTCACCACGCCAAAACCCAGCATATTTATATCGGCGGCACTCCGCGTTGCGCCGACTTCCCAAGTAGACAGGACACCACCACCAGTAAAGCCCAGCAACGATGCTGAGTAACAAGCGTAAGGGATTGAATCCTTCTCCAAAAACAAGTCCTACTAGTAAAACGACAACAACACCAACGATAGAAATTAGGAGTCGTTTTAAAAAAACTGAGAACTTGCCCCAGTAGTAAGCGTACTGCGGTCCGGTGGCAATGAAAGGAACGAGTTGTTCAAACTTCTCGCGTGTGATAGGAATCAGCATAATTAGCGTTTAGAGGATTTTTTCTAGCCCGTAGACCAGGGATTTGAGCTGAGTGACTTTGCGGATAGCTAGCAGCACCCCTGGCATGAAGCTCGCTCGGTCTGTAGTATCGTGACGCAGGGTGTAGATTTGACCGGGTGAACCAAAGATGACTTCTTGATGCGCAATTAAACCCGGTAAGCGAATGCTATGAATCCGAATATTCTCATTCGCTACACCGCCTCTGGCACCCGTTAATTTTTCGGTTTCATGAACAACAGCAGGATTATAGGTTTTCCCTAATTCTCCTAGCAGTTGAGCGGTTTGTATCGCAGTGCCGCTGGGTGCATCAGCTTTTTGGTTGTGATGTAGCTCAATAATTTCGACGTGGTCGAAGTAATGGGAGGCTTGAATGGATGCCTGCTGAAGCAATACCATCCCAATGGAGAAGTTTGGAACGATTAAGCAGCCAGTGCTGGCTTTTTCGGCAAAGTCGGCAAGGTCTTGAATTTGCTCTGGACTGAGTCCTGTTGTGCCAATGACGGGTCGCACACCATAGGCGATCGCAGTTCGGACATTCTCATAAACGCTGCTAGGATGGGTAAAATCGACCATCACGCCCTGCACTTTTTCTTGGGTGGCCAGCACCAGCGTCGCTTGTAGGTCGTTCAAAATCGGAATTTCAACAGGTTCACCGCCAGCGACTTCTCCAGCATCTTGACCCATATAATCTGGGTTGCGATCAATAGCACCGATTAAGGTCATGTCCTCGGCTTGGCTAACAGCCTTGATGACCTCGCGACCCATTTTGCCAGCGGCACCATTGACTACAACAGGGATGGGGGATTGACTCGTCATAATTTAAGGATATCCTTAGGAACAATCAAGCGAATTTTAGAGCAAGTTGGCAGGGGCGACGCTAATCTACCCAAAACTGAAGATGGGGAAGGGGGTGTATTCATAAGGAGTTGGTTGAGGCTGACAGGGGGACGCTCCTGACAGGGGGACGCGGAGAAATTGTCTGCACATCACTAACTGGTTTTGACCTTACCCTGGCGAAGCTGAGGGAGTATTTTCAGGTAATCCAATCTCCCCATCTCCCCATCTCCTCATCTTCCCCATCCCCCTATCTCCCCCATCCCTTCAAGATACCCCTTGTCGAATCAGCAAACTTCCGATTAACATCGTCTCACTTGATTCATGCAAAACCTAACGGTGTCCTTTCCTAACATCCCGTCTGCCAACGTCTTGAAAACAGGGGGCGCAGAGGAGAAATCATTGGTTGAAAAACCGTATTAAAAGTAACAAAAATTTTACCCGCGACGGGATAGAAAGTGGCATGCTGGTTTTGTAACGATGAGTAGAAAAATAAGTGAGGAGCTACGATTTTGAGAAAGGTAGAGGCAATCATCCGGCCTTTTAAGCTGGATGAAGTAAAAATCGCGTTGGTCAATGCCGGGATTGTGGGCATGACGGTTTCTGAAGTCCGAGGATTTGGACGCCAGAAAGGTCAAACCGAACGCTATCGCGGTTCTGAGTACACGGTTGAATTTCTGCAAAAGCTCAAGGTGGAAATTGTCGTGGAAGACAACCAAGTTGACATGGTGGTAGATAAAATCATCTCCGCTGCTCGAACGGGTGAAATTGGTGATGGCAAAATTTTCATTAGTCCTGTCGAGCAAGTAGTCCGCATTAGGACAGGGGAAAAGAATCTAGAAGCTGTTTGACTTAATCGGCAGCCTCTTTCTGGTCTTCGGCTTGAGGAAAGCGTTTAGTTTTGGATGGTAAGCCGCTCTAGTGACGGAGCGGCTTAGTTTAATCGAATTTTAAACTTGTCTCTGTAACAATAGCATTTAAGCCTCTGTCCCAGGGATTTCGGGGCAGTTGGATTAAGTAGGCTAACTCAAACACAATTCCAATTGTTGGTTTTGCTGACCATTCCGGTAAACTGAGCATGCGATCGTAAAAACCGCCGCCGTAACCGAGGCGATACCTTTGCCGATCGCAAGCTACTGCCGGAACAAGAATTAAATCAACCTGCTCAAGCTGCAAACTCGGAGCATCGGGGTGAGGTTCAACAATGCCATAGGCTCCTGTTTGCAAAGGTTCTCCAGGCTTCCAGCTATGCCAGGAAAGGGATTTGCCCACACACCGAGGAAAGCCCCAGTGGTGTTTGGTATCTGCAAACAAAGGGCTGAGGTCAGGTTCTTGTCGAAAACTGAAATAAGCCAGGATTGTCTTTGAGCGAGCCAACAGGGATGAGGATTGGAGATGGGAACAGATGCGATCGCTTTTTTCTCGCCATTCTTCCCCAGAAAGCGATCGCCTTAGCTCCAGCAGGTGGCGTCTCAGTTGCGTTTTATCTAGCTGAGCGTCACCTACCACCGACTACCTCTTTAGAGAGACTGTTTGGCGATCGCTTGCTAAGCTTACTTGTTCTGCGCTTTTTGCCGTTTGGGTTGTTTGCCGACGCTCTTCGAGCGCATTACCGATAAGCTTCAACAGTATCCAAGAAACAGAGCGCTCTTCTTCCTGCGCCCACTCTTCCAGCTCTTTTTTCCACTCTGGTGGAATATAGGTTGTAACGCCAGATAGTGAAGTTTTACCGCCCATTCGAGATTTCTATTGCGTGTTTTCTCCTCTGTATAGTAACGCTTTAGCAGGATTTAACATGAGATGCTATGCCATGCTAGGCTATGCTAATGTAGCAAGTTACTTGTGTAATAACGTTCATGAATCTGCTTAGCGACCTTATTTCCCAATCTCATCCACCCTCCGCCGCTAAAAAGCAACGCCGTGGCATTGAAATTAAGTCGAAACGCGAAATTGCCATTATGCGTCAGGCGGGGACGATTGTAGCAACGGTACTGAAGGAGATTTCAGCGCTAGTCAAGCCAGGG
>JAIUYC010000346.1 GCA_020216575.1 Coleofasciculus sp. S288
CACACAGAAAACTCCCTCACTTGCCAGTTGGATCATATCTTCGCTTTCCGGAAAAATTCCGGCTACTGGGGCGCTATAGGCTTCTTCTACTTTCTGCCGTAAAGCATCAAAATTCATGCTGTGCAACGCCTTATTGATGGCTAGCAGCATCTTGCGGACATTCAACTGTCGGGCAACATCAATCGTAACCGCTGTTCCTTGATAATCCTGTTTGTCGGGACGCAGAATCAGAATGAGAACGTGCGAAATGGCAATCGTCAGAAACGTTTCTTTTGAAAGCCCTGGATGGGTATCAATAAATAGATAGTCAAGTTGCAGACTCTTGACCAACTTGCGAAATCCATCGTTGAGGAGCTTAACGTCATATCCCTCTTTTAAAATTCGGGCTATATCGTCTGCTTTAACGCTCGAGGGAACCAGAAAGAGCTTGCCCTTGCCATCGAGTCCAATGTTTCTGCTGACATCGTAGGCGACATCTTCAATAGAACTTTCGCTCCAAAGATAATTATTGAGGGTTTTCCCCGTGTCTTCTGGGTCTAGACAAAACAGATTGTGAATTCCAGGGGAGGGAACATCAGTATCAACCACACCAACGCGATTGCCTTGCAGCGCAATCGATGTGGCGAGGTTTGCAGTAAAGTTTGATTTACCTGTCCCACCTCGGTAGGAGTGAATTGAAACAACTTTAGGCATTGATGTAATTCCAATATTGATTTCGAGTCGGGGAGGAATCGAATCGCAAAGCGAATAAGGGGCTTCAGGCGCTTGCTATGGCAAACTACAACAATCTTGAGGTGTTGCGTGTAAAAACACTACTTTGTTTTATAAAACGCTCATTTTTAGATAGAAACTGTTCCATTTTTCGGAAACATTAGCTTACAAAAAGTATCAGGGTTTAAAGTTTTAAAATTACACTTTGTACCAAGGTTGACAGCTAGGTTGAAACGTTTCATAGAAGTTAACAATACCACACAAGACCGTTAGCTACAAGCCTTTGCCCAGAACGATACAAGCACTGCCAAGCCTCTCTAAAGGTCAGCGAAAAATTCTTGCTGACTTGAGAAAATCGAGTTTATTCACAACGCTCAGCAATGCTCTATCCTACTTTTCCTACTTTTCCTACCTCTCCTAATCTGCATTAGGTGTATCAATTTCTGTATTAGGTATATCAATTTTCGAGATTGCGTTGAAAGCTGGAGTGTCACGAGACTTATGTTAACGCCAGACATTGGCAAAGTTTGGGCGATCGCAAAAAAAAAGAGCCACTCCTGATAAAATCTGGGCAAGAATGCCAATTCCTTCCCAAAAAGTGACTCTATGCTGAAACGCATTATCGTCTTGCTAAGAAGACGGCCTACAAACGCTTCTGGTTAGAAAGCGGTTGATGCAGCTTTGGCTGGGTTAAAGCCTCTTAACACCCCTTCTTGAGTGCTGACATCAACTCGCTGCAATGCTCGATTGATAGCACTCAGTACCGCTAGCAGCGAAGCCGTCACAATGTTCGAGTGAATGCTGACTCCGTGCAAGGAACCTTGAAGGAAGTCAGCCGCAATCTCGACGTAAGCGATCGCTAAAGCATCGTTGCCCTGAGTCAGCGATCGCTCCTCGTAATGGTGAACCCGGATACCAAGGTCAAGTGCGTTGAGAAACGCATCGATTGGTCCATTCCCACATCCGCTAATTGCGATAGTGCGGCGAGGCGTAACAGCATCCTTTGTCTTCTCATTCAATTGCAACATCGCCGAGATAGCCTGTTCTTCTGGGTTCTTGCTTTCCTCAAAAAGATGATGGGAAATGTACATAAATGGTGAATGAATCTGTAAATACTCCTGACTGAATAGCTGCCAGAGGTCTTCAGAATTCATTTCCTTGCCGCTTGCATCCATCGCATTCTGTACCACCTGACTAAACTCCATCTGCAAGCGTCGCGGCAACACCAAGTCATAGTCCCGTTCGAGCAAGAACGCCATGCCACCCTTGCCAGACTGACTGTTAACGCGGATAACCGACTCATAGGTGCGACCCAAATCGGCGGGATCGATTGGCAAGTAGGGGACTTCCCAGATTGCATCCGGTTTGTGTACGGCAAAGCCTTTCTTAATTGCGTCTTGGTGTGAACCAGAAAAGGCGGTGAATACCAAATCGCCTACGTAAGGGTGGCGGGGATGGATTGGCAGTTGGTTACAATCCTCTACCGTTCTTGCTACTTCATTAATGTTGGAAAAATCAAGCCCTGGATGGATGCCTTGGGTGTAAAGATTCAGTGCCAGTGTAACCAAATCGACATTGCCAGTGCGTTCGCCATTTCCAAACAAGCAACCTTCAACGCGATCGGCGCCTGCCATTTGGGCGAGTTCTGCTGCGGCTGTTGCACAACCGCGATCGTTGTGAGGGTGGACGCTCAAAATTACGCTATCCCGTCGCACCAAGTTGCGATGCATCCACTCGACTTGGTCAGCAAACACATTTGGCGTCGCCACTTCCACCGTAGCTGGCAAATTAATAATCGCTTTGCGCTGCGGTGTCGGTTGCCAGACATAAAGAACGGCATCGCAAATTTCTTTAGCAAAGTCGAGTTCCGTTGCCGTGAACGTTTCGGGTGAGTACTGAAAGCGCCACTCAGTATTTGGCTGTTCCGCTGCCAGTTCGGTGAAAAGTTTTGCCGCCGATACGGCTAACTTAACGGTTCCAATTCGATCTAAGCCGAACACCGTGCGCCGAAATACGGGGGACGTGGCGTTGTACAAATGTACAATCGCTTGTTTTGCGCCTCGTAGTGACTCAAACGTGCGGCGAATCAGGTCTTCCCGTGCTTGAGTTAATACCTGAATGGTTACATCGTCTGGGATTAGATTAGTCTCAATTAGGTAACGAACAAAGTCGAAGTCAACCTGTGAAGCGGAGGGGAATGCAACTTCGATTTCCTTAAAACCCATACTCACAAGCAAATTGAAGAGGCGTAGCTTGCTCGTACCGTTCATGGGTTCAATCAGGGCTTGGTTGCCGTCTCGGAGATCAGTACTCAACCAGATAGGCGGATGGGTGATGGTTTTGGACGGCCAAGTCCGGTCAGACAACTGGACAGGGGTGAACGGACGGTATTTTGTGGCGGGATTGTTCAACACGATCGCTTGCTCCTATGTTTTCTTTCATAACGGGTTGTCCTTGTGGCGAAAACAGGGCTATCAGGTTGCCACGAAGCCATAACCTGACAACCCACAGGCAGTCGAAGTAACGCAAGCAGATTAAGAAGCAGTTCCATAAGAACCTCCAAAACGATAGTTGGACGCGCATCACCCTAATCCCAGAAAGCCAGGTCAGAGGAGGCGAGCAAAAGTAGGAAAAAACTTACTGTGAGTCAGAACGAGTTACCTGCGCCCGAGGCGCAGCAGCAGCAGACCTAGTAGAAGGTCAAAGGATGAATGTAGGGATAGCTGCTTCCTGAAACTCATATAAGCACCGTAATTCATCCCCAGTGTAGTTTTAAAGTGGCCTCCTGGTCAAGTAACCTACTCCATTTTCCCATTGTCTCTCAAGAAACTAGCAGGGGAGGCAGGGGGAGCAGGGAAAGTTGCCGCAAAAGAAGTTTTTCCAGTCAATGAACTGACTTTAATTTAATGTGTAATTCTTTAGCCAGTCGATTATTTTCGTGCCGTGTTTCTTTAACCTCAAAGATGCCAATACAACGAATCAATTCACCGAGTTTTTTGTACCCGTAGTTTCTGGAATCAAAGGACGGAGATAGCTTAGTGAGTTGTGCGCCCACTGGTCCCAAGTTTGCCCAACCATCTTCTCCTGCAACTGCCTCGTAGGCATCGTTAAGAAGAGTAACTAACTTTTTGTTATGTTTAGTTGAATTAGTCGAGATAGCTGCTGATGGCTTGCTTCCTTCTGGATAGGAAACTGAATCGCTGACTAGCTGAGAATCAATATCTTCTAAAATTTCTGTATAAATAAACTTATCACAGGCTACCACAAAAGGTTCGGGTGTTTTCTTCTCTCCAAAACCATAAACAACCAATCCTGACTCTCTAATTCGACAAGCTAACCTCGTAAAATCACTATCGCTAGAAACAATACAGAATCCATCAAAGTTCTGTGTATACAGTAAGTCCATTGCATCGATGATTAAAGCACTGTCTGTCGCATTTTTTCCTGAGGTATAGCTGAATTGCTGAATTGGCTGAATTGCAAACTTATTTAATTTATCTTTCCAACTGTTGAGATTGGGTTTTGTCCAATCACCATAAATTCGCTTGACATGAGCAGTACCATACTTGGCAACCTCCTTGAGTAAAGGTTCAATTAAGTTGGCTTTGGCATTATCAGCGTCGATTAAAACAGCAAATCTATTCGCTCTTAACTGCACTTCACTGTTCATGGCTCACTTCGCCTTTAAAGCTGAGTCTTGGTTAGTTCCTTCTCACGTTATGATTCCCGCTTCGGGGAAATTGAGTGCCAATCCTAATCAAGATTCTTCTCAAAAGCGTCTCAAAATCTACAGCTTCTATCAATGGGCAAACCCCCTGTCCTTTCCTTCAACCTTCAATGTTCCAACTTCACTGACCGCCTCGATAGTAAAGCTCCAGAAACTGGAAGAACTTCTCACACAGCGCTGAGTCTCTTGCTCCTGCTTGCATCTCTTTGGTCAGTTCCTCAATCGCTTGCATCCAGTAGGGGCGATCGCTTGGAGAGTCGTTGCGACCACGATGCAGCCGCTTGCTGATAATCGCATCTGCTATATTCACCAACTGGAAGACTTGAACGATATAGGGAATTTCTTCGCCCTTTAACTGATCTGGATAGCCCGTACCATTGAGCCGTTCTTGATGCGAACGGACTAGAGGCGCAAACTCTTTCAAAACTGGGAGCTGCTTGCAGATGAGTTCTGAAACTTCTGGATATTCCCGAATCTTTGTCCATTCCTGCTCGGTTAAAGCTGTGGGTTTGAGCAGAATAGAATCGGGAATGCTAATTTTACCCAAACCGTGACAATAACTCAAGAAAACTAACTGGCGTATCTGTTCTGGGCTTAATTTCAGCCAGCGTCCGAAGTGCAGGGACATCGTGCGCAGACGATAGCACCGCAACCCAGCTGTAATGTTTCGAGCTAGCTGGATTTGTTCAAGAAAATTTAAAATCTCGGCGTCGCCGGGACGAAGCATTAGACGTTACAGTGACTCTTTGTGTTAATTTTTGCCTTTTTCGGATTAGCGATCGCCATCAGCCATGCTAACCTTTTCCTCTAAAAACACCATACGTTTCTTTACCCTGGCAACATAGATTGCCTGAACTTAGCTTCGCAACGCTAACAGCACTGACGAAGTTAATCGCGTACTCGTTAGCCACTCATAAGCTCATTTTGACAGAAAATTCAGAAATAATCTTTCGTGAAAGTGAAGCAACCGCAAGCAGAGACTAGCTCAGTAGACGTTTTCCACCAGTTACGAGAGCTGGGGAAAGTGTCACCGTTTAGCTTGCTCAGCTCATAGCGAATATGACAGGGGAGTTCGTCAATTACAGATGGCGTAATGAACTAACTGAGCTAGTTTCTGGCGCAGTGTTTCCAAACCAAGGCGCTTGCTGGCTGAAATAAACACGCCTTGAGGAAATTCTTCCTGC
>JAIUYC010000347.1 GCA_020216575.1 Coleofasciculus sp. S288
CGGAAAATTCCCCACTGCTGCCTCCCGTAGGAGTCTGGGCCGTGTCTCAGTCCCAGTGTGGCTGGTCATCCTCTCAGACCAGCTACTGATTGTCGCCTTGGTAGGCTTTTACCCTACCAACTAGCTAATCAGACGCGAGCTCCTCTAAAGGCGAGTTTCCCCTTTCACTTTCCGGCACATCCGGTATTAGCCACCGTTTCCAGTGGTTGTCCCAGTCCTTTAGGCAGATTCTCACGCGTTACTCACCCGTCCGCCACTAGGGTATTGCTACCCCCGTTCGACTTGCATGTGTTAAGCAGACCGCCAGCGTTCATCCTGAGCCAGGATCAAACTCTCCATTTTGTTTACTTGAGTTTGTGGCTCCGAAAACTTTTTTTGCTTCCGGAATCCTCTTGTTTTTTTGCTTTTGTCTTGGGCTAAACCCAAAACCAATTTGCTTTTGACGAGGATTGGTGCTATTTTGGCTTTCAAACTATTTCTTTTTCTTGGTTCGGTGTGTCGAAGAGGCTTCTCTTCAGGCACTCTATCTAGAGTAGCACAACCGCGCTAAATTTGTGAAGCTTTTTTTTTGACTTCTTCGGGTCATTGCACAACGGTTGGTCTAGGGTCACCCACTTGGGGGGGTCTTCGCCTTTAAAGACCCAACGACTGAAGGCTTCCTTTGACACTTTCCTAATCTAACAGCTCGCTTTCTTATAGGGGGGAAGGAAGCCGTACTTATAAGGAGTGATTCAAGTACCGCTTGTGATCGCTCACACACCCCCCAACTCACCCTACTTCTTCTCAGGCTCAGGGTCTGGTAGCGACCTGATAAACTCTCGAATAATTTCTGTTTTGCCCCTGTGAGTCTTTTGACAGTATGCTTCTAGCCGCTCGTACTCTGACTGGGGCAGCTTGATGCTTATTCTCCTTATCTCGTCACTTGCCATGTATACACATTCAAGGTAGATTTAGTTATGAAGTCTAAGAACAGTCAAAAAGCAGCTTATGGAGCAGCCTTTAGCACAAGTGAATAGCTCCGAAGTCGGAATCTAATTCAGATGAACCCAGGACAGAACCTTTTTCTATATAAATGTTTGTCCGACCTAGGTATGTCTGCAAATATGCATTGACGCACTCCCACGCTTTGAAAGCGTGGGATTCAGCGATACTGGCGAAACGTGCAGACTGTGTCTGTCTTACCGTATCTCTCGCTCTGGACAACGCCCTGCCCAGTGGATTACTCCAACAACCAGGATTGGTTTCCGTTCTTGAGGACACAACAGACTATGCGAACCCTGGATTTTACCCCTAGCGATTCAGTTTTACCCAATCAAACTGCTGTATCTACCCCTCTCGGTGCGTTTGTGGTTTTACCAGAGCAACTTCTGCCCAGAACCTCATACCCCAAGTATGTTGAGAAGATTGGTGCAATTGTACCAAAAAAGGACGGCGGATAAAGCCGCCAACGCTACAGCTCACCCTTTCTAAGGGTAGGCTTTGCTTCTTCTTCTGTAAGTACTGCATTACTGCATTAATGATTGCATTAAGTACCTCAGTACCCTAATCATTTCAATAGAAAAGTCTTGCTTGCTTACCAAGAAACAATGCTATTATTGTTTATGCTGTTATCACAAACTTTGCTAGACATAACACATCCGGGAACTAAACTGATGGCAAATAGCCAGAAACAACAAACGCTCGAACGGGATGACTACCTCAGATTTCGATTGCCTGAGGCACTTAAAGAGAGATTTAAGCTCTATTGCTATCTCAAAGGCATAACAATGTCAGACACTGTTAGAGAAATGATCGAAGAAGTCCTCAGAAACGAGAACTTAGAAGAACTTCTACAAGAAAAACTCCTACAAGAAAAACGCCGGGAAAACGTCTCCTAGGCTATTGTGTTTCCTCATTGGCACTCCTGGGCACTTCACTTGACCCAGCCTTACATCCAACCCAAACTCTCCAACCTTCAATTCCATCTCTCACCAACTTGTTCCCCAAGAGGCAAAACCATGAAACGCCGAAAGTAGAAAATGATTCCCAAAAAATTAAAGGCTGGCACTGCCCAAAGTTCTTTTTCCCAACCAAAGCAGTAACCAGCCCTGTACACGAAAGCACCCACGCAGCTAATAACTGTACGTGGCCACTTCCAAAAACATATGAAACTTTCTATCCCTTATTCTACCGCAAACCTCGGTAGAGTTCCTAGCCTCACTTCTATAACCGAGGCTCAAAATTATTCACAACACTTTAAAATCTTATTGTTAATAGAAAGAGATTTGAGGTACTGCCAACTCCTTGGCAGCACCTCAAATCTCTTTATATTCCTAACTCTAGTCTACATGATTCATCAGGGAGGTCAGTGAAATGGTAAACACTTCAATCAATCCATGCGCCGCTTCCGAGCGCCAAATCGTGATAGACTGGCTGACCTCCCACAACTACCCTGCACTCCCCGTCGCCCCCGTTCAAGATGCACGGCAGTATCCCAAGGTTGTGACCGCTTGCGCCAAACTTGGTCGTTGGGACCACTGTCCGCTCTCTGCTGACCTAAAGCCAATTCCTCTCTTCACTGGCAAGAATCCCTCTTATTTAGACAAAAACGGCATTCCTCATTTAGTCAATCATCGGCAATATCAGCACCGACTCCCTTCAAAAAAAGAACTAGACCTGTGGTTTGCCCATCCCAGCAACGGTATTGGGACGCTTGGCGGTTGGAATGATACCGTCTGGCTCGATTTCGACGTTAAGAAGTTTTCCTCTCAGAGTGAATGCGACACCGCCGTTCAAAGCATTCTGTCTCGAATTCGCCACAGTTTTGGCGAAACCTACTTAGAGCGATCGCACTCCGGCGGTTGGCGAATTGGCATCAAGGTTCAACAAAAACCTGACTTTACCAACTTTTCTCTAACTCCTAACGGCTCCCATGTTGGCGAAGCCCTATTTGAAGGACGCTTTACCGTCTTAGCCCCAACCATTGGGCCATCCGGTAATCCTTATCAGTCTATTGTCCGCACTCAACCTATTAACGTAAAAAATCTAGAATCTATGGGCATCTACGCTACTGGCAAACAGCACACCCAACGCCAACGCAAGCAAACCATTCCTGGCAGTCTCCCGCTGGAGCAGCTGGCAAGTCAGAAAGCCACGGATATTTTACAAGGCCATTGTCCAACCGGCGATCGCTCAGAAGCGCTGGCAACAGCAATTCAGGAGTGGTACGGCTGGGAAAACTGGACTCGTGCTAATGGTATCCTGGTTAGTGGCACAACTGAAGCTCTGGCTTATCAAGCTGGACACACACTGGGGCTCGACTCAGATCGCATTCATCGCATCATTGAGGGAATTGACCCAACTGGGTGCGAACCCGCCGCACAGTATCGCGGTGGTGAAGAAAGTTGCTGGAAGAAAATCCGCCGACTTTCTCAGACGACTTATGAGCGCCACTGTCCTACCTACATCAAATCTAAACTTGCCTGTAGTCAGCGGTCAGTGGTCAGTGGTAATGTCAAAAAAGATCCGATAATCAATAAGCAAGAACTATTCCGCAAAATCAAGGAAATCTTACTTCTAGACTTACCCCCAGCCGAACTACAGCTGTGCAAAATCCTACTCAGAGCGGAAAACCGCCAAATCTCAGAGCGGGAGCTTTCCCAACTGTTTGAAGCCTTAGATCGGGAAATAGAACTATCGGAGTCTCGCAACTCACGACGTGCAGAAGTGGACAATCTCCTCAAACTAGGCGACCAATCCCTAAATTTACGGGAGTTTCTCCCCGCTGAATTAGCAGACCCCCTGGAAAATCTAGGGGTTTCTCTGAGTATCCGCCCTGAGGTTTGTCTCACCTCGCTCTTGGTCGCCACTTCCAGTGTCCACAAAATCGGCACTGAACTCGTCATTCACCGAGGTATTGGCTTTAGCGTTCCACCGGGAATTTATTCGGGGCTTGTGGCTGAGTCAGGGCAGAAAAAATCACCCGTCCTTAAAGCAATCATCAGAAAGCCGCTCTCCATCCTCCAGAAGGAAAAGCGAGACGCATTTTCACAAACAAACGCTGACTACGAAAAAAACATTGTCGAGTGGGACAAGTGCAGATCACACAACCGCCAATCGAAATTCCCGAATGGCAAACCCAAAAAACCTGAGCAGCTGCTTTATTACTTCACAAGCTCTACTGGCGAGGGGATACTCTACCAATTTCAAGCTCATCCCCATAAGCCTCTCTTAGCTCTGGTCGATGAACTCGCCGGACTATTTGCCTCTCAAAACAAGTACACTATGGGGCGTGGCAGCGATCGCCAGGAGATCCTATCCGCGTTCGATGGCACCGGAGCCACAGTCTTGCGTGCCTCTGGTACCCGAGCCGATATTGATAAAATTTCCCTCTCCATTTTTGGCACCATCCAGCCAGAAGTCCTCAGACGGCTCATGAAAGATTGCTCTGATCCAGATGGACATTGGGCGCGGTTCCTGTTTGTCAATCAGCCTCTTTCGGCTTCCACACTGCCGAAGGCTGATGGCAAGAGTATAGACCTCACTAAGCTTTTATTAAAGTACTACCGTACCATTGACCGACTACCGGTCTTGGAATATCGGTTATCACCAGAAGCGTTCACGCGTTATCAACCCGTCTACAACCAGCTGGAGCAGTTGCGTGTCTCCCATCCTAATCCTGGCATGAGAGCCGTTTATTCCAAGATGGAAGGTTACATCGGACGGCTTGCTCTCAATCTCCACGTTCTCCATGAGCTGGCTACAGGCAAAACTGTCCCCGCCGAAGAAATCCCACTGGCGATCATGGAAAAGGCGATCGCGCTGGCTAAATTCTACATCGGTCAAGTCATGCTGGTTCATGCCAACTGTGCAACCGATCTCTCCGATTTAGCCCCCCACTTAGCCAAGATTGTGGCGTTATCCAAACGCATGGACTCCACAACTGGCAATCCCTGGATAAAAGCCAAGGTCGTTCAGAGCGGCTACGATAGCCGCCACCGTCCACGCCCCGATTCTATCCGCTCTTGGTTCCGAGAGTTAGAAGCGCTCGGCATTGGCACAACCCGTGGAGCGGGTATCCGGCTGGAATATTCTTGGAAATTACCTGATTCGCCTTTTGATGATTCTGACCCACCACCGACTTCCAAAGAGGACAACCAGAAGACAAAAGGAGAGAAGTGGATACCCTCAAAACAGCCTGAAACGTTGCAAAATCAATGCTTTACAGAAATTCTAGAGGATGTGGATACTAGCGCTCATCAATTTGAGTTGGACTGGTCAGAATTCGATGTGGAATTGAGGGATGATGCTCAATTACAAAAGGTGACTTTACCTGACGAGTACGCCTTAAGTTCCCAACCTCCAATTTCTAATCCCACCTCTTTTGAGACAGAGCCGATCGCTTCTGTACTTGATAACAAAACGTCAAGTTCTCAATCGTCTCTAGAGGAGGAACTCTCCATCCCCTCCCCCAATTCTCAAAGGCTAACTTCCTCTAATTCTCCACTTTCTGGCTGTAATGACGGTATAGCGCCAACAGAGGTCGTGGATGCCCAATCCAAAATTTCACCACTAGTCGAAGCGCTTTCTACTGGTTCTCAACCGACTGATGTCATAACCGAAGCGCTTTCTACTGGT
>JAIUYC010000348.1 GCA_020216575.1 Coleofasciculus sp. S288
AACAAAACTTCATTTTTCAAGGCAGACTAAAGTCTGCCAGCCCTTTCATCCCCGGACTGAAGTCACGGGGTTTTTAGGTATGCTTCTTATAACCGACAAAGGTGTACTGGATCTCTTGGCGTGTACCATAGGGATGGATGAGATTTCCTTGCGGTGAATGAGATTGAAAGGTAGAATCCGTGCAAATTACCTTTTTAGGAACAAGTTCTGGAGTGCCAACGCGATCGCGCAACGTTTCTAGCGTCGCGCTGCGCCTACCCCAGCATGCAGAAGTCTGGCTGTTTGACTGCGGTGAAGGCACTCAGCATCAATTGCAGCGCAGTGAACTCAAAACCAGCCAAATCAGCCGCATTTTTATCACCCACATGCACGGCGACCATATTTATGGCTTGATGGGGCTTTTGGCAAGCTGTGGTTTGGCTGGCAATACTGAGCGGCTTGATATTTACGGTCCAACAGGCTTAGAAGAATACCTGCACGCAGGTCGCAAATACTCTTATACCCAGTTTTCCTACCCCGTTCGGGTTCACGTCGTACAGCCTGGGGTAATTTACGAAGATGATGAATTTACCGTCACCTGCCGCCCTCTAAAGCATCGCGTTCCGGCTTTCGGCTATCGAGTGGCGGAAAAAGACCGAGCGGGGCGCTTTGACGTGGAAAAAGCAACAGCCCTTGGCATTCCCTCCGGTCCTATCTACGGACGCCTCAAGCGTGGCGAAACGGTAACACTGCCTGATGGTCGTCAAATTCAGGGTTCTCAGTTGTGCGCCCCTCCAGAAGTGGGTCGCAAATTCGTTTATTGCACCGATACGGTCTACACTGACAATGCTGTGGAACTGGCACGCGATGCGGATGTGCTAGTTCACGAAGCTACCTTTTCCCATCAAGACGCCCAACTAGCTTTTGAACGCTTGCATTCCACTTCAACAATGGCAGCGCAGGTTGCCTTAAGTGCAGGAGTCAAACAACTGATTATGACTCATTTTAGTCCCCGCTACGCACCAGGCAATCCAGTTCGGTTGGATGACTTGCTTAAGGAAGCGCAGGCAATTTTTCCGAATACGGTATTAGCCTATGATTTCTTGACTTACGACGTTCCCCGGCGTTTGCCTAAAGAACTCGCAAAGACGGCTAGTGGTTAGTGGTTAGGTGTTAGGTGATTTCCAAATAAAAAAATGTCCTGGTAGGGGCGGGTGCGAGCGAATAAATTAGAGGCACAAGCCCTTAACTTCACTACAAAACCCGCCCTTACCCAATGTAGGTATTGGGATAATTTATTTTTTCGGGGGAGCAAGATATCAAACACTAGCAAGCATCTCTGAAGCCCGGTGAATATTTTTACGAACGGATTCAGCAGAGGTATGGAGTGCGGTACGCTCGGCATCGGTGAGGTTGAGTTCTAACACTTTTTCGACGCCGCGACACCCTAACCGTGCCGGAACCCCGATGAAAATGTCATTTAAACCATATTCGCCTTGAAGGTAAGCTGCTGCTGTTACCTGCCGGGACTGGTTTTGTAGAATGGCTTCTACCATCAAGCAGGTGGAAGAGGCGGGTGCATAATAAGCGCCACCCGTCCGCATCAACTCCACAATTTCTGCTCCCCCGTTACGAGTTCGCTCGACTAGGCGCTCGACGGTTGATGTGTCCATCAGTTCTGTAATTGGCACACCACCAACGGTGGAGTAGCGGGGTAAAGGTACCATTAAATCGCCATGACCCCCCAGCACGACGGCATTCACATCGGCAAAAGAAATGCCTAACTCCATAGCGATGAAGGTTTGGAAGCGGGCAGAGTCGAGAACGCCTGCCATGCCCATCACGCGGTGAGAGGGGAGTTTAGTCGCCTGCCAAACTAGGTAAGTCAGGACATCCAGGGGATTTGTGACGATGATAAACAGGGCTTCGGGAGAGTGAGCGATCGCTTTTTCGGCAGCCTCCACAGCAATCTTGGCATTGATCTTGAGCAAATCGTCTCGAGTCATGCCTGGTTTGCGAGGGAGTCCGGCAGTAATCACCACGATATCCGAGCCTACGGTATCAGCGTAGTCGTTCGTGCCAATAATCTGACGGTCATGGCCTTCGATTCCTCGTGCTTCCATCAAATCTAAGGCAATGCCTTGAGGCATTCCTTCCACAACATCGAGTAACACGACATCGGCGAGATTTTTCTCTATCACCCGTTGGGCTAGGGTGCTGCCTACTTTCCCGCCGCCAATAACGGTTACGCGAGGAGTTTGGCAAGAAATGGGGGAATTAGGGGAGGAGATCATAAGCGATCGCTACCAATTCAACTGATTTGTTTTAACCTTCAGAAGCAGCGGCACTACCCACTGGTTCTAGCTGATCGACACGCAACCAGATATTGGGCGTCGGCACTTGACCAAACTTCACCAGCGCGTAGTCGTCCTTCATATCTACAACTTCCCCCTTCGTTTCAAAGATATAGGGGGGAAAGCGCGGATCGCTGGCTTGAGCTTCCAGGCTATTTTCGAGCTTTTCACGGACAGCGCGAACCAAAGACCCTTTTTTCACTTTATCTGCCATAATTCTTGCTCTGGTGTAGAGCCTCTAAACTGCTTTGTTTAGAATTATGAACTATCCTGCCTCGTAGGAGGACGGGGTTTCTCGCATCCCCGTCACATTCAGTAGTGTAGGACATTAGAAGAAAGCAACGGAGTGTTAAAGCTGACAGTTGGGCAACCCGGAAACGTATCAAATTTGACAGTTGGGGCAGAAATGAGAGGAGCGTCCTGCTAGTTTGAGACGCCTAATCTCAGTCCCACAGACGCGACAAGGTGTTCCAGTGCGACCGTAGACCCAGGCAACACCACTGTAATTGCCATTAACCCCCATTACACTCAGAAAGTTACTAAAGGTCGTACCACCCGCCTCAATGCTGGCTTGCAACACTTGGATGAGGTTGGTGCGGATACGCTCAATTTGTTCTCTATTCAATGCGGCACAAAGCGTTTCAGGTCGAATGCCGCTCAAGAATAGCGCTTCATCAGCATAGATGTTCCCCACACCTGCTACGAGAGACTGATCCAGCAGTGCCGTTTTAATCGCACGCTGTCGCTTGTATAGCTTCTCAATCACATATTCAACTGAGAAGTCAGCTGAAAAGGGGTCGGGCCCGAGTTTCTTGAGTCCGGTGATGATGTTTTCGGGTGTCTCAGAAGGGGGAACCCACCACATTTGCCCAAACGTTCGCTGGTCAACAAAGCGCAACTCGCGGCTGTTTGGGAAGAACAATCGCACTCGCGTGTGTTTTTGTAAGGGCTGTTCGCGATCGAGCCACAGCAACTGACCGGTCATTCTCAGATGGACACCCAGCAAACCCGCGTCAGGGGATTTTGGATTGTTTTTCCCTACATGAAGGGGACTTGGATCTTTCCTTCTGAGTTCTGAGTTCTGACTTGTGAAGTCTTCTTGGCTACTCGTGTCTGATTTTGCCAGTTGTGCAAGTAAGTATTTGCCCCGTCGATGCCAAGCGGCGATGGTGACATTCTTCAGCCCCGCTAAAAACTCGCCCACAGAAAAAGGGTAGGCAATGGTGCGAGAAAGCAACACATCCCCACCCCAAATCTCCTGATTTAGGGTCACTTGATTTAGACCCCGGCAGACTGTTTCAACTTCAGGCAGTTCGGGCACGACTTAACGCGCGTCCGTTCCCTGATTCGGGTCGCCTGCTACCAGTCTGTCACCACCTGGTTCCTCTGCTTTCGTACCCGTTGTATTGGACTTTTGAGTGCCTTGGCCTGTCTTGCGGACTCTCTCATCGATAGCCGTGCCGCCACCAGAAGTGGCTTTTGCTTTTGCCTTGGCCGTCGGTGCTGCCACCTCTAAGAGTTCGCTCTCAGCGAAGTTATTGGTATTGACACCTGCGTAGTTGACGTTATTAAAGCGAACAATGACTGGGTATCTAATGCCGCTCTTGTCTACACTTGCGACAGTGCCGACATCTTGAAACCAGAAAGATTCTTTTCTGAGAACTCGAACTTTAGAACCACGTTGAATAGGCATAAGTTATTATTCCTTGCGTTCTAGTTTTAAAGCGTACTACTCCAAAGGCACTGTCAGATGAACCAAGTGTTTAAGTTTTGTTAATGCTTTTCAGCGTGATTCGTCTTTCCACCGCACTCGGACGAAATGAGACGGACGTCCCCAGAGGTCAGAGGTTGCTGTGATGTCTTCTATTGCCAGGTTAAATGGAATGGCAGTCGTCAGGTAGCGCTGAGCGAGGCTTCCGACATCTGGTGCTAACTGAGTCGCTGTTGTTGCGGCTATGACAAGACCGAGAATTTGCTCGATGGGACTGCGTGGCAGGAGGAGATGCGCTCCTAACGCCAGTCCCGCCGTTAAAACCATACTTACTGAGAGATTCGTTCCACAACGAGGATGCACGGCTAAGTCCCACTCTCCTAAGGTGAGGCGCTGCAAGGCGATTGGGGCTGCTCGTCTCAAGTCAGATAAGTTTATCTGACCGTAGAGATAAAACCCTTGGTCGGTGGATAATCCTCCTAAGGTGTTATTGTCTAAGTGAGAGGTGGTTGCCGAATATCCTGCACCGCCGAAACTATTACGCTCACTGAGAACCCATACAGTTGCATGTTCTAGAGCATGAACTTGACGCAGCATCAGAATTTCTTTTAATCCTGGGACAAAATTCAGCTGTTTGAGTAACTCACCATCCTGTGTTGGGTGCGGCGTGGCAAAATCAACGTCCCAGAAGTTGCCTATGTGAGCAGAAGCAGTATTAGTCATGGCAGCACCACTCTAAAAGCAGATTTTAACAGGAGATTTTCTCAACTGTAACGCTCTCACGAGCTTTGTATTGTAAAACTTGATGAATGTTCAGCTGAGAAGTTTGACGGTAGGTTAACGACTGAGGCTTTTTCTTTAAGCAGCTGTATTATCAATTCTTGGATTGGCGATCGCAATTGTATCTGGCTAGCTGCTCAATATAGCTCAAATCGGGGAAAAGTAACGGTTGTGGAGAGCGATCGCCTTTTCTACCTCGGTGACAACGTCTATCGCGTCATAATAGTTAAAATTAGCTCAAAAGCTTTCTCCTTCTGACTAATGACTACTGGCTTCTACAGGTATCACATAGCAACCATTAATCCGCCAACTGGCGTCAGATTGCTTTTCCATTAGGTAAAGTGCTCTCATCAATACTCCCTCAGCGTCAAGCAGCAATACTGGTTGAGTTAAGACTCCTCCCATTTTGGTAAGGTCTTCAAACAAAACAGAGCGAGGTCGATAGACTGCTTGGTAGGCAGTTTTAACCATCTCCATAAAGTTTTCCGGGGACTTAAACCGCATCTGAATTCCCGGACTGGCAAAGGCAAAAGCGCCAATAGCATCGTCATTTTGGAACGCCTTAAGTTGACGTTCGATTACGGAACGGATTTCAGCGCGGTCAGTCGCAGTAACTTCCATTGGTTGAATGTAATGGATAAAACAAGGAATATCGTGGGAGGAACCGACAAGGAAGCAAGCTTCTGTCCCTGGAGTGATGCCAGCCAGAGTGTCGATGTCCTTTCTCAAATTGTCCCAATATCCCCTAAAAAAATCCAAGGCGTTCTTCATTTAAGAA
>JAIUYC010000349.1 GCA_020216575.1 Coleofasciculus sp. S288
AGCTGGACAAATTGTTCTAATTCTAGTAGGAAATGAAGGTAATCTTCCCGAATCGAGAGGATAACTTTAACAAATCCTAAATTGAGGCAATCTCGCAAAAATTCATAAAATAAGAGTTTCTGAGATTGATTGGTGGAAGCAAACAGAAATTCTTCAAATTGGTCAAAAATTAAAACGGTTAACAAGTTGTGTTCGGCGTTGTGCCGCAACTGTTCGCGGAGCTTTTGGATTTTTTCTTGAGGGGTTTGGGCGTCGTTGAAGCCTAAAACAATGGGTTCTTCATCGTCTCTCAAGCCGAAATCCTCTAGAGTTCGTGTCAAGGCTCTGCCTAAATCCCTAACCCAATCGGTATAAACTTGCAGGACAATGGGCAAGGCAATGCGATCGCCAATTGCTCTATGTTTTAGTGCAGGCATTAACCCCGCCGAGACGATGGAACTTTTTCCTACCCCGGATTGACCGTGAATCACCGTCAGTTTGTGGTCGGCACGACTAATGCGTTCGATTAAACGGTTAACATCTCGTTGACGCCCAGAAGCGGCAATTTCCTGGGCATAAAGGCGTTCTGGCGGAACGTCTCGGCTGCCACTGTACTCCCCTTTCACAACAGGCCGTTGGGGCTGGAGGCGACCGGCACCAATAAACGCCCGAAACCCATAGAGCTGCTCAATGACGCGCTGTTCTTGCTTAATTCGGAATGCCTCTAAGTATCGACCTTGCTCGAAGTAAAGGGTTTGTAACGCTTCTAACAGGTGAAGGTAGTGCTGTGTCTCGTAGCGATGATCACTGGACTTGATTGCCTTTTCCAGTTCCTGGCTTGCCGTTTCCAGGTAATTGAGTGCCTCAATTTGGTGACCCAACTGCCGTTGCGCTTTCACCAAAAATAACTGGTAAAGCTGTGCCAAGAGGAATCGATGCAAGCCGTGATAATGTTCCTCCCCCGACTCTGCCAAGGTAAACAGTGCCTTCTGTGCCAACTGACTGGCGTTATTCCAGTTGGAGTACCTGAGCGCCACCTCCGCCAGAAAGCCATAATCTTGAGCCTGTTGCACCTGCGTGCCGTAGGTTTGATGTAGGATGATGGCGTCTTGAGCAAGATTTGCCAAGGATGACCAAGCTCCCAATCGTTGCAGGACCTCGGCAAGTTGCGTAACAAACTGCGCGACCAAGTCAGGTCGTTTCGCTTCGGTTAAGATTTCAATGCATTGGTGAAGATAAGGCCAAGCTTCTTCCCAGTTTCGGTAACGTTCGGCTCGATGCTGGTCAGCATAGCGGCAGTAACACAAGCCCAATTGAAACAATACCAGTCCCTGCCGCTCTAAGTTATTGGTTTGTCGCCAAAATCTCAAGCTGTACTGATAGTGATGGATAGCTGCATCAATGCGATCGCTAACGTAGTCATCCAGACCAAAAACAAATTCCAGACTAGCATCCAGTTCTGGATTTAAGCTGACGCCACGACTTTGTAAATCCTGTAGAGCACAATCGAGTTCTAAACGATTCCGACTCCCTGCCGTCAAATTCAGGAAGGAATGGTAACCCGATATATTGTGAGCGACTTCTCTAGTCCCATCTTGCCTCAGAAAGGTGTCGAACACGATCGCGGTTTTTTGCCGCAGGAAATTGAGTAAGTCTTTGGTATCAAATTCAAACTTAATCGGTGTGGCAGCCCAACTGGCAAAATCCGGCGCAAACCGTACCAGTTTTTGCAGTACCTTATCATTCATCCACAACACGATGGGAAAGGGTAGCCGTTTGCGAAACTCATCTCGCACCTGATTCGTAGACGCAAACAGGTCATTCAGAGCGACTACCGAGTCTAAACCGAAAATGAACAAAGCGGGATGAGGTTGATGTGAAGACAAGGAGAAAGGGAGAGAGGGAGATGGGGGAAGTTTTTCTGAAACATTCCCCACGTCCCCACGTCCCCGCGTCCCCGCGTCCCCGCGTCCCCGCATCCCCGCGTCCCCACGTCCCCGCATCCCCGCATCCCCGCGTCCCCGCGTCCCCGCGTCTTCCTGACAGTGCCTATACGTTTGGATTGTCGTAAAAAGCGTTTTGACCGACTTAGGGAGGACGAGCTCTCGAATTTGGTAGCGCCCATCGGCAAGTTCTTGCAGCCGATGCACCATTTGCTGTTGCAGAAGTTCATAGTTGCAGCGCACCAGTACAAGGGAAAATTCTCCTTGTGAAAATGCGATCGCTCGGTCGAGTGCGTTTAACGAGCGTTCGTTATATGCCACAACGTTGTCTGGTCGCCGTGTTTCAACCATGTCTGAAATTTCTGCGCTTCTTCTAGAGCGGGATTAACACCAAACCAAGTGCCTTCGCGATCGCGGTATTCAAAAACTAACATGCTGCGCAACAGAGTTTGGTATTCCATGTCTCCTCTTACAGTTTGCTGTTGCACCACCTGAAACAGCAACTCCCACTCATCATCTGTAATAGACGAGGTTAGATAATCGCGGCGTTCCCGAATCACGCTTTCCAAACATTCGCGAGGAATGGGTGGGTTTTCTTGTCTAAGACAATCAAACAACAACCCTAGTAAGTTTCGCACATGACCTCCACTGACGCGGCAGAGGCGATCGAGGGTTTCCGGATCGTCGAAAACCTCGGTCAGCATCTCTAGCTGTTCCTCATGCGTCTCGTTGGGAAACGCTCTCACCAGCACCATCTGCCGCAGCAGCCTCATCCCCTCCTCAAACTCCTCACCACTCCGCAGTCGTATCGGCACCATCGGCAATATTTTAGGGCTTATCCCACCGCCCAAACGGTTTTTTAGGGTTTCGCAATCATTCGAGAACGTCAGCGACAAAGGAATCGTGTAAACGACGTGGCAATTGAGCTTCCGTAATTGCTCGCCCCGGTCAATAAATAAATACTCCGGCTGCGTGCGTCCGGAGGGTAGGGGGCGAATGTCCACCCGATCCAAATTATCCAAAATCACCACTAATCCAGCTTTCCCCTGTCGCCTGAGTTCCGTGGTAGCGCGGTCGAGGAGTTCTTTGTTAATCGATTCCAAAATCCCACTGGTACGAGGTTCTAGGTACTCCCTCAACTGGCGTCGCAGTTTAGGACTTTCTTTCGTTTTAGCGGTGATTTTGCCAATGCCGACGGAGAGTTCCGCCTCGGCAGAGAGTTCGATGGGGGTATGCAAAAAATCAGCAATCTCGCGAAAGAGATTGACAAAGTAGCCAGGATTGACCTTGATTTTAATGGCTTCGAGGCTCTCACTCACCTGACCTGCGATGCTCAGCAAAATATCTGTAACATCCACGTCAGCCATGTCTAAATCTTGAGATGACTCAAAATAAACAACATGGAATCCATCTTGCTCTAACTCCAATTTGAGTCGAAGCAATTCTGTAGACTTCCCGCAACCAATATGACCTGTAAACAACTGGCAAGTCGGCTCATCTGGGGAAATCAGTGTGATAGTCCGCTTCAGGGACTCGATAATTTTACTTCCTCTAACGGAGGAAAAATCAATATAATACTGCTGGTCATTTGCTTCCCCCATGCTGAGGGGCTTGCTAGGGTTACAGGCTTTATAAAATTTTGGTAGATAAAGTCCCATGCGCTGTCATCTTCCTTCTTTATTTGGGTTTAAGGACGCTACCACTCCCCGCTGTGCGCTCATGTTTAACTTTTCCTTGAGCGAAAAGTTCTATCAGGAAAAAAGATGCCCCTATTGTGGTTGTTCTGGTTGACACGGTATTCCTAGCCACCGACACTCTGGTTCTTTTTTCTCTCTAGATGCCAGATAAAATGGCGGAAGCTGTTGAGTCCCGAGTGTAACCCAATTCGTTTTAATGTTGGGTCTAGCCACCTGTAGATTTTCTTGATTGATCACCTTAGGACTCACAAAACTTAGACCTGACCCAATTAGCAACATGGGTAAAGCCATATTCACACTAAAGATTTTTTTTTTCATCCTTTTTCAGCAAGTTCTATGGAGCGAGTGAAGGTATTAATCCTTCTCCGTTCCTGTACGTATTACTCTTCTTCTGGTCTTGCTGCTAATCAGGATAATTTTTCAGACTTTTGTAAAAATATGGTGTATTTTCCCTTTGAAAATGCTATCCTAGAGTGTTACTCCTCTTCACAACAGGAGAACTAGAAGCTGGAAGCCCCCGTAATTCATCAGAGGGATGAAAGCGACTGAAGTGGTACAGTCGCCTACAATTTGACCAATCACTAACTCATCAAGAAGACATCAGCTAAGACACCCGTTGCTCCATCACTCAGCGTTGTCTCGTCCGGCGAGTCATAAACCACTAGGAGAGAAGATTGCTGAGTAATGGGGGCGAAGAGTGTCATCCCTTCAGCATGATGTTTGCCCTCTCCGTGGGGTATGTCCAGTATCCGTTCTGGTTCCCATACCAAACCCTCGTCTGACCTGCCGAAACCATTCTTAATACGGAACACCTTAACAGGACCATCTAATTCCATAGTTGGTCCTGCCAAAACTAATAAGTCTTGACCATCAAAACACAAATCGCGAATTCCCAATCCACCCAAGTTAATAAAATGCTTTTTATAACGCTGCCCTTCAAGTCCAATTTCCTTTAGTCCCAAGTGTGTTGGACTGATTTGTTCCACCTCTATTTCCAGGAGAATTGCCCAGCCTCTTAGAACGGGTCCCCGCAGACCCAAATAAATGGTCTGATTTGATACGGCTATCCCTTCGATATCAAAACCGTTATCTTTACCAGGGATTTTAGATACGATGAAGGAACCGAGATGAGGGTCTGATTCCAAAGCATCCATCAGCAAGTTGCCTTTCTCAGTCAGTTCTAGCTTGGCGGCTGTAAGTGCTTGTGACGGGTTTTCTGGATGAGGATAGGAGGGTAATAAACTTCCATTAATGACAGGAATTCGTGCTAGGATGTATCGATTGGCTTCTGACTCTATAGTTGCCAATCGTTTAAGATTTTTTTTCTCCTTTTTATCGGGTTTAGGTTTTTTGCGTTTCGTACTGTGCGAACCCACTATCCACAGGTAAGAATCTGCATAGGCTAGTCCTTCAATATCTATTTCCTCTTCGGTTGAGGCAGGTAACTCAATGACATCTGCCAACTGAAAGTTTTGGTGCTCTCCAAACGTATGAGCATCAACCTGAGATAAACGTTCAAGGGTTGTTGTTTCATCCGAACCCAGCCATAAATGTTTATCAGGTGTTAGAGCAATAGCTGATAAATCTTCATGAAAGGGTGTGTAGTCATCCAGGAATCGTAAAACAACCTGATTGAGTAAATTACTGTTTTCCATCATTAAATTTTTCCAAGATTGCCTGATAGTAACCTCGATAAGGAACTCAAATTAGTCCCATTTATTTTATGCTACTGCCACTGACACCTTCAGCTTGCCAGTGCAGAGAAAACGGCTCGATGTGAGTCCGCTTCTCCGTCTGTTCTACCATTTTTTGGGGTCAGTTACTTGTACCAGCAGTTACGAGAGCAGGGGAAGCAGGGGAGGCAGGGGGAGAATTTTTACTGATGGGTTATTTCTATAGCGTTTCTCAAATAGATGAAGTACAGTAACAGCAGTGAGTAAACCAATTGAAAAGGTCTTGAGAGGAAACTTGTTGGTAGGCTA
>JAIUYC010000350.1 GCA_020216575.1 Coleofasciculus sp. S288
CGAACCTCTGGTGATTCCCCTATTATCAAGGCTTTGATTGCCGCCGCCGCCAATGGTAAGCAGGTTGCAGCGTTGGTGGAAATAAAAGCTCGCTTTGATGAACAAAGCAACATCAATTGGGCAAACGAGTTAGAAAAAGCAGGTGTCCATGTCGTGTACGGAGTGGTAGGGCTAAAGACCCATACCAAAATAGTACTGGTTGTTCGTCAAGAAGGAGAAGCTCTCCGTTGCTATGTTCATATCGGCACGGGTAACTACAATCCCAAGACGGCAAAACTTTATACTGACTTGGGGTTGTTGAGTTGTCGAGATGAACTTGGTGCGGACTTAACGGATTTGTTCAACTACCTGACGGGCTTCTCCAAACAGAAATCTTACCGCAAGTTGCTAGTAGCACCCGTAACCTTACGCGATCGCTTGGTTGCCTTAATTCGGCGTGAAATTAAACATTGCCAGAACGACCATCCCGGTCGCATCATCGCCAAGATGAATGCCCTGATTGACCCCCAACTCATCCGAACATTGTATGAAGCCTCCCAGGCAGGTGTACAGATCGACCTAATTGTGCGCGGCATGTGCTGCCTGCGTCCTGGTATTGAAGGGGTGAGCGACAATATCCGCGTTATTAGTATTATCGGTCGCTACCTCGAACACTCTCGAATCTTTCACTTCCATAACAAGGGTCAGGAAGAGGTCTTTATTGGCAGTGCCGACTGGATGCCTCGCAATCTGGATCGGCGGGTGGAGGCAGTTACTCCTGTTGAAGACCCCGATAGCGCTACGCAGTTGAAGGAGATTTTGAGCATTCTGTTGGCAGATAACCGTCAAGCTTGGCAGCTTCAGCCTGATGGCTCCTACATCCAGCCTCGTCCAACGGAGGGCAATCCAGAGCTTAGTGCTCAAGAAGTACTGATGGAGCGGTTGGGGCGATAAAGAATTTGCGATCGCCTTTTGTCGTGATGAATAAAGCCGTGCTAGAAGCACGGGGCTTGTATCCCATCATTTTTGGTCAAAAAGTAGGGGCGGGTTTATCGGATTGAGTCGTGAGAAGCAGATATCTCGGTGAAACCCGCCCCTACGACTTTTGAATCTGGGTCAGGACTTACGCACAGACACCACATGTGGTAGGGGCATGGCATGCCATGCCCCTACAATTGATGCTTGAGAGACTTTCTTTGCGTAAGTCCTGAGCTTACTGTACAAGCTTTCTTGCCTTCTGCCCGATTGGTGAGCCTGTCGAACCACTGCCTTGGAGCCTTCTTGCACTAGTCTCAGGGGCAATTTACACATTTGGGATGCTCCCCGGCAGAGAGAGTCAAGCAGTAGTAGCTGACCAATCAAGAGGTTGATTCTTGGGGTTATCAAATCGAATTGAGTTGATTGCCCAACTCTTAAAATCCGGTGCTGTTCGCGTTAGCTTTTGCAGAATCTCATCATTGACCCACAACACTAAGGGAAAGGGAAACTGCTTGCGAAACTCATCCCGTACTAAGTTCGTTGCCCCTAACACTTGCTCGATCGCAACGACTGATTCTAGACCAAATACCATCAAGGCTTCCGGTTTTGGCTCTTTAAGCGCTGTAAGAATGGTTGTAAACAGCGTACTAATCGATGGATGCAACGTGATTTCCTCGATTTTGAGTGGCGAGAGTTCTTGCAAGTGATTCACGATTTGCGATCGCAACGATGAAGAGTTGCAGCACACCAAAATCAGGGAAAACTGATCCTGAGACATGGCGATGGCTCTCGCCAGTTTTCTGAGCGCTCGCTTGTTGTTTAAAGGCAAATTTTCTGAATCATACTGGTTTGTCATGGTTTAATCCAAAGGCTTGATATCCAAATTTTTCAATTCAAAAGTGGTTTTGGCTCTTCAACATCGGGTGGTTGACCCAATGAGGTTGAAAGAGAACAACAGTCTGCTTTTAAAAAAGTCCGTTAAATTTTAATAAATCTTTAGATAGTTTACCAAACATCTACACAGCTTATACTCACTTCACGAGTACATCACGGCGGAAATAAAGCTACCCTTCAAAACCACTGGAACGATGGCAATATAAGTCTTTTGACCGTGTCGGGTTTGGGACGCAGGTTCCCAAACATGGAGACGCGCCCGGAGGGTTTTGACTTTTGAAGGTGTGACTTCCAAGGGAGCGGTACTAGTGAGCGACGGGGATGCCACACCCCGATAAGGGTATGAAGGAAAGCCCCCAAAACCGATACAGTCAAACCAAGGCAATAGCTTTTTATACTGGCAAGACGCCAAGAAGGCGAAGGAAGAAAAGCTATACTTTTTACGCTGCAACCTTTTCCTGGACTCTTCAGTCTTTCCTGATTAGTCCAAGACACTGGCGTCAAGTGTGTAATATCTATCTCAATCCCTATGAAACGGTTTCTCAACAACTTTTTTACAAGCGGTGCAGACGGGCTGGTTTCATTTAGCCGCACTTTTGGGCATCAGACTTGGTTGGTTTTCCTGTTTGTCTTGGGCTTGAGCATTGCGGTGTTGAAGCCAACGGCAGCCTTCTCGCAGACGAGGTTTAATGATGTCCAAGGACATTGGGTGCAACCGTGCATTGAACAGTTGGCACAGCGACGGATGGTTAACGGTTACCCGGATGGCAGCTTTAAGCCAAATGCGCCTGTAACGAGAGCGGAGTTTGCGGCGATGCTGGTGAGTGCCTTTCCCGATGCACCTATAGTACGCGAAGGTGGCAAGTTTGCAGATGTACCGACAAACTACTGGGCAAGCAATGCTATCCGCAAGGTTTATCAAACAGGATTCCTCGCCGGTTATCCCGGTGGTGTGTTCCGCCCCAGTCAAAATATTCCCCGCGTTCAGGCATTGGTATCACTAGCAAGTGGGTTGAAGTACGTCCCCACTCAGCCTACTGTGGAGACATTGAATGGAGCCTTTGCCGATGCGGCTGGAATCCCTGAGTATTCCCGAAGTGCGATCGCGGCGGCAACTGAAAAACAGCTTGTTGTTAGTTACCCGAATGTCCGGACGCTCAACCCCAATCAATTGGCGAGTCGTGCTGATGTTGCCGCATTTTTGTGCCAAGCGACGGGAACAACTGGGCTAGTGCCGTCCCAATACATTGCGAGAGTGGGGACACAAATACCCGACACGGCAAAAGGTGAGTTACGGGGAGTATGGCTGACGAATATTGATAGTGATGTACTCTTTTCCAGCCAGAATGTTACCGATGCCATCCAACGCCTGCACGAGCTAAACTTTAACACCATCTACCCTACCGTCTGGAATTGGGGCTATACCCTCTACCCCAGCAAAGTGGCAGAACGAGTCACTGGGCGTGCGGTGAGACTGGTGACGCCGATAGACGAATCCCTCGATCCAAACTTGGGAACGCAAGGGCGAGATATGCTTGCAGAGATGATCGAGCAAGCTCATCAGAAAGATATCAGAGTCATTCCCTGGTTTGAGTTTGGCTTCATGGCACCGGCTGATTCCGAATTAGCCAAACGCCACCCAGATTGGCTCACTCAAACCGGACAAGGGGTAAAGATTAAGAAAGAAGGCACTCACGATCGCGTCTGGCTCAATCCCTTTAAACCGGAGGTGCAGCAGTTCATCCAAGATTTAGTCGTCGAGGTAGTTAGCAATTATGACGTAGATGGTATTCAATTCGATGACCACTTCGGCTTGCCGTCTGATTTGGGTTACGACCCTTTTACTGTAGAGTTGTATAAAAAAGAACACCAAGGTAAAGCTCCCCCTACTGACCCTCAAAATGCCGAATGGGTGCGCTGGCGGGCGAATAAAATTACAGATTACCTGACACGAGTATTTCGAGCGATTAAAGACCGTAAAAACAATGCCATCGTCTCCGTCTCTCCCAACCCACAACAAGACTCCTACCAATTCTTTTTAGCGGATTGGGCAACGTGGGAACGGCGAGGCTTGGTGGAAGAATTAGTGGTACAGATTTATCGAGATGATTTCAACCGATTTATCTCAGAATTAGAGAAACCGGAACTGAAGGCAGCACGCAGCCATATCCCTGTTGGGATTGGGATTCTGACTGGACTAAAAGAAAAACGAGTTTCCCTGTCACAAATCCAAAAGCAAGTTGATGCCGTTCGACAAAGGGGATTTGCTGGGGTATCGTTCTTCTTCTATGAAACCTTATGGAAGAATGCAGCAGAACCATCTGATCGGCGTCAGACTGCTTTTCGGTTACTCTTCCCGATGCCAGCAGAACCCCCCGATCTTTTAGAAGCTTTGGAATCCTCTAATTAAGCTTCAATCCACTCTGGCTGGCAACCTCGTCTCTCTCTTGATGCAGCGAAGATATGTTACCTTCTCGCTTGATGAGTGCTCCAGATGCATCGGTGCGATAGATCCAGCGCTGCTGTCCATTAGCAACAGCGATTTGCCAGCCAGGAACTGACATTGGAACACACGTCACTCCAGCTTCTCTCAATCCCAGACATTTATCAGACCAAGTTTGAGCTTGGATATGGACAATGCGGAGGGCGGAGGTTGGTAGCCCCAATTCGTGTGAAGCATGTTGCAACACAGAATTACCAACCGATGCGGATAAGGTAGAACTCGACTGCACAGACTGATAAAGCGCCCCTTTAGTGTTGGGCGGTGTATGACCAACACTGAAGTACAGAATCACTGTGAATGCCAAAGCTTGGACAATCAAACCAGGCTTAAGCAATCGTTTCGCAATTGTTCCGATCTCTAAATTAGTATTAGTACTGTTAAGGTCTTCCATGGCAAGTCTCGCAAGTGGATGCTTCAATCCCAAGGTGTGATCATTGGTAGATCGTGGCAGCACCCCAATGGTCAGTAACTCCGGAAGCCCTAAAAAACTTCTCCCGGGAGCAACATTGAATGCATGTGCAGAACGTTTTGATTTGGATTTAAAACCATCTTCTCTAGCAGACACAACCCAACTGCAACAGAATTCTCCTTCAAAATACGTCTAATAGTAATCTCGCCGAAGTAACCAACTCTACTTCGTTGAGGGTTTACTACTGACGTACTTCAAGAGTACTTACTGCAAACGCATAATGTTTTACAAAAGGTTAGACACTTGCACCTTGGCAATTGGTTCCGCAATGAATCTTTACGTTTTGAGAACCAGTGTCAATCCTTTTTCTTTCCAATTTTTATTCCCAGTAGACAACATCTTAACCAGGAAAATGGGATTTTGCCATCAGGATCTCGTGAAAATCGGATAACAATTCTGTTAAATCCTCCACAAGACCTATGGCAAAGGAAGAGTTTTCTAAATTCTCAAACTCTTCCAGGTGGTTAGTAGACCAACCCCTTTAATATAACTATAAAAAATTTTGTAACCTTTTCTCAACCTCCCTTGAGGCAGGAGCAAACAAAAATTTTATGTTTATTTATAGAGTTTATTGGGTTTAGATCATTAGGAAGGTATTAAACGGCTGTTCCAATGCGTTCAAGGTAGCCTAAAAGTGCCTCACGGATAGGCAGCAGATTTTTATAGCGCTGCATATCAGGAGGAATTTGTTTGACGGTCTCTGCTAGATTGTGAGCTACTGTTGGGGTATCTTTCAGCACTCGCAGAGGATGTACATAAGTCCGAATCGCAAACAGG
>JAIUYC010000351.1 GCA_020216575.1 Coleofasciculus sp. S288
ATCCATCTTATGGTTGTTGAAGCCTGCCAGATTATTGGAAATAGAGTTTTTTATAGCTCTTCAACGGAAGTATCTACTCTGACTCTCTTAGGTATCTCCATACTGAGCTTTTTGATTAGCTGGATAGCGACATCTTTCTTAATAAATAAAAAAGGGATTTCTAAGCTGATATTTGGCAATTAGTAAATTAAAATACTTAAACTATATGAAAATTCTACATCTTAGTACTTCTGATATTGAAGGTGGAGCTGCCCGTGCTGCATATCGGCTGCATCAGGGTTTGCAGACCATTGGTGTAGAGTCGCAGATGTTAGTGCGAGCAAAGTCTAGTGTTGATACAACAGTTATTGCTGAGAAAACAGTAATAACAAAACTAGGCCCCCCCTTGGGGGGTTTACCATTGCAGCTTTACTCTGATCGCGATCGCACTAGTTTTTCTCCCCAGTGGTTCCCAGACGCACTCGCTCCCAAAGTGGCTCAACTCAATCCCGATGTCATTAACCTGCATTGGGTTTGCAACGGCTACCTGCAAATCGAAACCCTTGCCAAGTTGAATAAGCCTCTAGTCTGGATACTCCATGATATGTGGGCATTCACAGGTGGTTGCCATTATAGCGAGGAGTGCGATCGCTATACAAGTTCCTGTAGTGCTTGCCCTCAACTTAAAAGTCAGAGAAATTGGGACTTATCTAGCTGGGTATGGCAGCGTAAAGCCAGAGCCTGGAAAAATCTGAACTTAACGATTGTTAGCCCTAGCATTTGGTTAGCTGAATGTGCTAAGTCAAGCGCTCTGTTTAAGGATTTGCGTGTCGAGGTGATTCCTCACGGTCTTGACCTAGAAAAGTACAAACCAATAGAGCGACAGGTAGCGCGGGAGCTGCTTCATTTACCTCAAAACAAGCAACTGGTACTTTTTGGAGCGCAATCAGGAGCAACGAGCGACAAAAGAAAAGGATTTCATCTGCTTCAGTCGGCGTTGCAACATCTCTCCGAGAGAGGATGCCAAGATAACATCGAACTAGTTGTGGTTGGTGCGTCTCGATCTGAGAATCCGGTCGATCCAAGCTTTAAAACACACTATTTAGGTAGATTCCACGACGATATTTCCCTGGCTCTAGTCTATTCAGCGGCTGATGTTATGGTCGTTCCATCAATGCAGGAAGCATTTGGACAAACTGCCTCGGAATCACTGGCTTGCGGCACACCTGTTGTAGTCTTTGGGGCAACTGGGCTAAAAGATATTGTTGACCATCAGCAAAACGGCTATCTGGCTCAACCTTTTGAGATTGAGGATTTAGCGCAAGGGATTGCTTGGGTGCTAGAAGATAAGGAACGGTATCAAAAACTATGCGATCGCGCTCGCAAGAAAGCTGAAAAGGAATTCGCTTTGGAACTTCAGGCATATCGTTATCTATCTCTTTACACTGAAATTCAAGAGAAAAGCAGGCCTTCTAGTTGCCAGAGACTATATGAATTTACACAACCTTAATCGAACGGTGTTTTTTCAATAAAGCTCCTCAATAAAGCTTGTAGAATCTCTTGAGGTGCAGCTATCTTAGTGATGCAATTTCATTGAAAGCCAGTTCGGTATTTAGGGCAACCTTCAAATATTCATAAGGTAATTAACAAACACCTTTTCAAAATCACCTAACAGAAAACTCAAGAAATACCAAAAGGAAATTTAAACAATATGGCTTCTTCAGAGTTAGAGTACAAAATCTCAGAATCTTCATTAGTAGTAGCAGCTCCGGGGCAAATCTCTTCAGATCTTGGCGGCGAAGCAGTCATTCTCAATCTCAAGTCTGGCGTTTACCACGGTCTGAATGAGGTGGGAGCGCAGATCTGGAAACTGATTGAGGAACCAAAGACCGTGAAAGAGATCGAGCAGGCTCTGCTGGAGGAATATGAAGTTGAACCTGAATGTTGCCAACGCGACCTTTTGGCTCTACTTCAAAATCTAGAAGCCGCAGGGTTAATTGAGGTTAGTCATGAGACGGCTGCGTAAGCTTCTAAGGCTTTCTGGGAGCGATCGCCACCTCTTGATCGCCACTCTGGGTTTACTTGGAGCAATCAGGCTAGGACTGTGGCTACTTCCGTTCCGAACCTTACTGCGACTCTTAGCAAAAGTCAGTCAGCCAACCTCCAAATCAGGTCAGGTTAAAAACCAAACCTCTGTAGGCAAGATTGTTTGGGCTGTTAACGCCGTTAGCCGCTATATGCCTGGTGGTGTCAAGTGTTTGGCTCGTGCCTTAACTACCCAGGTTCTCATGAGTCGGCACGGTCACTCTCCTGAACTCCGCATCGGTGTTGCCAAAGGAGAAGGAGGAAACCTAGAAGCTCACGCTTGGATCGAGCATCAAGGACAGGTTGTAATCGGTAATCTCAAAGGACTTTCTCGCTTTATCCCGCTGCCATCCCTTCAAGGAGTTAGATTATGAGCGGCATTATGGGCATATTCTACCTCGACGGTCGCCCTGTAGACCATGAAAGCCTAGGACGGATGGTTGATACTCTGGCGCATCGGGGACCGGATGGCGTAGACATCTGGAGCGAAGGGTCTGTTGGTTTCGGGCATCGGATGCTGTGGACGACACCTGAATCCCTTTTAGAGAAACTGCCGCTAGTTAACCAAACGGGCGATCTGGTAATTACTGCTGATGCTCGCATCGATAACCGAGATGAACTTATTGCTGCACTGGGCTTCAATGACCGTCCCGCTGAGAAAATTACGGATAGCCAGCTAATCTTAGCGGCTTACGAAAAATGGGGCGAAAGCTGTCCGGAACATCTCCTGGGTGACTTTGCATTTGCCATTTGGGATGGACGCCAGCAAGTACTCTTCTGCGCCCGCGACCACTTCGGAGTCAAACCATTCTACTACCACTACAAACCCGGTCATACCTTTATTTTTGCCTCTGAAATCAAGGCGATCCTGTGCCTGCCAGATGTGCCGCGTCGCCTCAATGAGGTGAGGATAGCTGAGTACTTGGCTTCAACGCTGGAAGACAAAGCGATTACCTCTTATCAAGCCATCTTACGGCTTCCTCCTGCCCAGACTATGACGGTGAGTTATGGAGGAGGCATACAGTTACGCTCCTACTGGTCTCTTGACCCCTCCCATGAGCTACAACTAAATTCTGATGAAGACTACGCTGAGGCGTTTCGAGAGGTATTTACCGAGGCAGTCCGTTGCCGCCTGCGTAGTGCCTTTCCAGTTGGTTCGCATCTGAGTGGTGGTCTGGACTCTTCTTCTGTTACCTGCGTAGCACGGGAACTACTCGCACAGCAGGGACGCTCTCAGCTACATACATTCTCGAATATCTTTGACGATGTTCCTGAATGTGACGAACGATCTTTTATTGAACCAATCTTAGCCCAAGGTGGTCTGATTCCTCATTATGTACGCCCGGATCGCATTGGTCCGTTGTCGGAGTGGAAAGAATTGTTGCAGCCAGAAGAAGAACCCAGTCTTTTTGGTGCTAACGGTTTTCTGGTTTGGGGTCTAAACCGCGCTACTCAGGAAGCGGGAGTGCGAATTTCTCTGGACGGTTTTGATGGCGATACCACCGTGGGACATGGCATGGGGTATTTTGCTGAGCTGGCATGTCAAGGGGAGTGGGCTACTTTTGCAGCAGAAGCCACTGGCATCTGCCAGCATTTTAATAACTCACCTGCCTACATTCTTCGCAACTATGGCTTTACCTACCTGGAGGAGTTGGCAAAGCAGGGGAGATGGCTGGCTTTTGCCAAAACGGTTAAGGGGATAGATGGACATTTCAAAGTCTCGCCTAAGCAGTTGTGGCTCCACCTCGGTCTCAAACCGCTTGTCCCTCAGCCTATACTCCAGGTTTGGCGATCGCTGCGTGGACGCAAACAGCCTCAGAACAGCGTTCTCTCCCTGATTAATTGCAGTTTTGCTGACCGCATGGGTGTACAAGACCCAGTGAAAGTCCTTGAACCGGCTCAGAGTTCGCTACTGACTGCTGCACAAGAGCAATGGCTGACCTTTACCTCAGGTAGGTTCACTCTTGTACTGGAGCAATGTGACCTTGCCGCCGCGACTTTCTCGATTGAATCTCGCCATCCTTTCATGGATAAGCGGCTGATTGAGTTTTGTTTGTCTCTACCAGCCTCACAGAAGCTGCATCAGGGATGGACTCGCATGGTGATGCGTCGAGCCATGAATGGAATTCTTCCCGAACCCGTTCGGTGGCGGGGTGGAAAGGCGAATATGACCGCGAATTTCCTACACGGGCTATTGAATTTTAACCGAGAGCTTCTAGACGAAATAGTTCTCAGTAACCCAGAGAGCATTGCAGCCTATGTAGACTTAAATGTTCTCCAGATGTCCTACGACCGAATTGTATCTGGAGGGAACCTTCAAAATGCAGATATCGGAATAGTTTGGTCTGCTGTAGCACTGGCTCTCTGGCTAAACCACAGTGGGATGACACCCTAAGTCGGACTAGGGGAAGTGTGGCTATAGCCTTCCCCTACCTGAACTTACTGTCATCCTTCCCATAAGCCCTTTGGCTACTGGCAATGACTGTAAATCAAACCAACAGCACCATCAATCGAGGATTTGAAACATGAAAAAGACATACATTGCACCCGAAATGACCACTCATGGCAGTGTGGAGTCAATTACTCAGGCTTTTGGTCCATCGCCAGTGGAAGACACCATCTATGCTGGTCAGTCTAATGCTAACCAGCCAGGTACTTCCCAGCCAGGTACTGTGATTGGTACCAATACCGGTTCTCGCGATGGCATTGTCGTGATTCACTAAGACTGCTGCCAGCTCATCCGACTTCTTTTGGAGGATAGGAGAGGCTAGAATTCGCTCAGGCTCTTGGGGTAGGAGTATCGTTTTTACGGTTTACTCCTACCTAGGCCAAAAGCCTATTACTGAAAATCTCATAATCCCAAATTGAGAGTTAGTTAATAACTTTCTCAAGGCTTGATATTAAATCCGTTTAATTACTTAGTTTATGGTCTTTGGCTTTTTGAAGGGTGGCTAACACACTAGTGCTTTTAAGGCAATTAGCAATTAGCAATCAGCAATCCAACCACCACTCAATAGGATGAGTACCTAGACTGAAGTGATGTAGTTCATAGTGCCATAGGAGTCTGTGCTAGCAAAATTTAAAATGTTTAGCAATATTTTGACTTAAAGGACTGTCAATTTTTATCCAATAACAAAGAGGGGAAATGATTAATATGTATCTTTATAAAGCTTACAATTTAAGTATTCACTCGGAGTTGCCCCTACCCGAACTCATTCCTACAGAAAGCCTACCTGATGTAGTGTTGCGATTGGGGAAGCTAATGAATCCGGAGCAAAGAATCAGCAATGGAGGCAACTATTTCCGAGGTAAGGTTGAAGGATTAGGGATGTTCTTGGTTCAGGGTGGACGTGAAATTGTCATCGATCCTGAGCCAGGTATAGATGAAGCTGTTCTCCGTCCCCTCATTCTCGGACCAATTCTGTCCGTGGTGCTGCGGCAAAGAGGACTGCTAGTACTCCATGCCAGCAGTTTTGCTGACAAGGGTGAGGCTGTAGCCTTTATAGCCGAATCAGGATGGGGGAAATCAACCTTAG
>JAIUYC010000352.1 GCA_020216575.1 Coleofasciculus sp. S288
ACCTATGAGCTGCCAATTGATGAAATTGTCAGCAGTGGTCCGGATCGTTTAATTGTGTTTGAAGGTGCTGAAGAGCGTCTGATTCAGTTGACAGTGGGTGTTTTGGAACGCTTGGGCATCGGCAGACCCCCTTGGGAGCGGGAAGAAGAAGAGACTTACTACACTCCAGCTGTCCGCCCAGAGAATCAATTAGGAACTGGGATTCCCGTGCGGACACCCGTTGCTCAGCCCATCCAGACGGCTACGCCCGTAGAAGAGAGGTGGGATGAGGATGATTGGCAAGAACCGGAACCAGAGCCTATCCCCTTGCGCAGACCCGTACAGGAGCAGAGATACGCCCAACAAGCGCTAGAAGAGGACAACTGGGGCGATGAAGAATGGGACAGTGCACCCAGATCCTCCACACGCTACGAGAAGTCAGCCTACCCCGAACCCGAACCTTACAGAAAGAACTACGTAGACGAGTACGACGAGTACGAGGTTGAGGGAGATGCTTGGGAGGATGAGGTAGAGCGCGAACCTTACAATCCTCCGAGAGTCAATATTCCCGAAAAGACCAAAACTCCAGAATACGAAGAAGAGGCGGGTTACTAAAACGCTCAATAAAATATAGACTCAAGCAAAAGCGGCGGCATTAGCTAGTCGCTTCTATTTTTTAGTCCTGTTGCCCAACGTCGCCTATCTTTAGTGAGTAGTGGAACGTCAAGCGAGTCGGGGATTATTTGAATTCTTGCATTGAATGCTCTTGTTGGTTCCCACTACCCACTAACCTTACCTCGTCCATAAGGAGGGGATTCACTTTTCTTAATGTTTTCTTATCTTCTGAGAGAGGATTATACTGATTCTATGCAGGATTGGGGTTGGAAAGAAGCTGTAAGTCCCCACAAATTGTTTCAGGGTTTCAACAGACAGTAGCTGCAATGTCCTTTGGTTAGGCAAGAGCCTGCATTTCATCATCAATACTTGTAGAATTGTTGCTTCGGGAAAATTCTTTTAATTTTCCTGTAGCAAAGGGTATCGCTTTTATGGTTGTTATTGCAAAATGGCTATGCTTACCTCACAATACTTACCACTATCGGAGTTTATCCAGTCAGAACTGCTCAAAGCACTGAGAGCGAAGAGAGCAACGCCAAATCTGACGTTGGAGACAGTCCCTATTGACCATAACCTCTCGTTTGAACTCTGGACACCCAAGTGGACGGCTCAAGGGAGCGCTTGTACACCTTTAGAAATTGAGTTGCTCCGGCGCGATCGCCCTCGCGTAATGAGAGTCTTATCAAAGATGATATGGTTAATGGGGGCGGTTTGCGTTGGTGAGTATGACTGGGATGTCGGCGATCGCCAACCCCTTTATGACTGGGATGGTGTGATTGACTTCGTTCGCCGCGAAGCTCAGTGTGTCAATCCGATCGTGACGCGGGTTATTTTCAACCCTCATAAAATCATCCCGATTTACGATAAAAGTCGCAAACAAGTCGGCAAAATACTTCCTCAAGCCTGGGAAATTTCTCCACCTCACTGGTCAATTATCTTTGATGACCTAGTTCCGGATGGGGAAAACTTCCGACTCCAACAAGCTGGAGAATGGGTTTCTGTAGACATCTGGACAGGCAAACCCATGCGACGAGAGGTTAGAAGCGGTCGGTTTTACGTCGAGTATCATGACCTCTATGCTAGCGATCGAGATTAGCTTAGGGGAGCAGGGGGAGCAGGGGAAGCAGGGGGATGTCCTGACAGGACAGCCAAAACAGAAGTTCCCCTCGTGAACTGGTGGCTCAATTACACAAAGTTAAAACCACTGTTAAAGTCAGCCAAGCTAACCCCCTCGACAATGCCGATTAGTTCAGCACCATCGCCACTACCTAGGAAAATGCCTGTGTTACCGCCAAATGTCTGCAAGCTATAGTCGCTGGCTATCCCCTTGAGCTGAATCCTATCCTTCTGTGAGGGATCAAAGTCTAGAATTTGCGCGTAGTCCAAATCTCCTGATCCGGTATAAAACACACGATTAGTGTCACCTAAAGCAAAGATGTTAGCCTCGGAGCTACCCAGAAGGCGGTCTCTTTCACCACTACCAGGGGGAGCAACGTCCGAGTTAGCGCCAATAAGGGTATCACCACCGACTTGGACTCCCAACAGCTCATTCCCAAAGTCGCCTGTAATAGGTGTAGCTTCGTCAGAGCCATTCAAGGCATCATCGCTCATAAGTGTTGCATAGAGCTGACTTTGAGGAATAATCTCTTTCTTTTGGCTGGTACTTTCCCAAGAAAGCTGAGCTACAGCGCCTCCTTGATTTTCAAAGTACTCCATTTGAATGTCATACTTTTGTCCTGCCTCTAAGGTAATGTTGCCTTTATTTTCTTTATTCCAGAAAGTCCTCCAGTCATCAATCAGCAGTTCCCCGTTCACCCAGAGCCGCACCCCATCATCAGAAAGGGTGGAGAACGTGTAGGTTTCAGAATAGAGTGGTTCAACCTGTCCACTCCAGCGCACCGAAAAAGTATCAGCATCAATAGCTGCATCGGGCGTGTCCTGACCCCAGTCAAAGTCCACAGTGGCATCGGTGCGAGTCAGGGCAAGATCCGTGAAATCTTTGTTGTTGAAATATTCGGCTTTAAGTCCGGTGCCTGTGCCATCAATCGTGGCATCAAGGGTCGGGGTTTCGCTGCCGCGATCGCTACCTACACCATCACTGGGAGCGGCGGTATCCACTGGGTTATCGGCGTCTGTCCCATCTCCAGTGCTGTCAAGTCCCGACCCCGGATCAGCCGTTACATCATCGCCAGGATTGTCAGCGGGGCGATCGCTAAACCCACCCTTGATGCTGGACTCCAAAATCTCCTCAACAGCGTCAAACTTAGGCGAACTCTCCTGATAGAGGTTCTCTCGGACACCCCAACTCCCCCACTTACCGGACTGACCAATATCAGTGTAGTTGGCAAATAGGCTATCGCCCGTCAAGTCAGTCCACATCTGAAAGTACTGCTTGTAGGCATCTCCCATGCGAGGGTCACGATTAGCTGCAATAAATAGGTCAACAATCGCTTGGTTATTTTCCATGCCATTGTGGAGTGGTGCAATGTGCTGCCCACCTTCGTAGGCGACCAACTCTAGACCTTTGCGATCGGCCAAATCCACATACGATTGAATCCAATCAGCAGACTTAGCAATGGAACCCCCTTCATCACCATCGGGGAGTACCCCACCCTCGGTGATCTCTTTGAAAAGCTGATCAAGAGCAAAGTCCATTCCTTGCTTCGTCCACTGCTCCATGGTTTGCACATTTGGGTCATTAAGGTGCAATCCAAAGTAGGGAGCGATCGCCACCGCATCAATACCAGCTTCTTCATAAGACAAGCCAGCGTCTTGAATGGGTTTTAAGGCTTGTTCAGCAGTCCAGGGGTTCGCGGCTTGAGTTCCCATCACCCCAATCACCCGTTCTTGGTCTGCGCCAAACACATCATCCCAAATCTGGGTAATCTCAGCCGTCCGTTTGCCAAACCATTGCAAGCCTTTACCGTAGTCGCCACTGCCCTGTTCTGTTGCATAGCGAGCTTGAGCAAATTGCCTATTCCAGATTTCGTTCGACAATTCCACATGGGGCTTGAGGTTAGGGTCGAGGTTGTCTTTGACATACTGAGCAAAGTTGCGAACATAGTCGTCAGTAGCCAGGTGGGGTATGTTGAACCAAGGGTCAATGCCTGTTTCATTGGCGAGTTCGACCATCACCTCCAGGGGAACGCCGTCCGATGCCCAAGTGGCGTCTGTGAGCTGAGGACGAGTACTCCACTCCCCTTGCTCAGAATTGTTGGTTTTCATCCAATCCATAAATCGCAGCACCTTCATCCCTTCCAAACTCTTGAGGAAGTCGGGGTTAAAGGTTTGACTCTCGACAATGTTCTCGAACTCAAGGGGCGTTATGCGGATATTACGAATGTAGTCTCCAGTGCCGTTAGGGTCAGTCTCCGTAATTCTGAAATGGATGGCTTTGCTATCTGGAACATCGACGACTAAACGACCTGGTTTGGATGCAGATTCATCGATAGTACCCTGTAGCGGAAATTTAAAGGTGCCTTCCCCATCGTAGAGAACGACGTACCGCTCAAAGCCAGGTGGATTTGGGAAAAAGCTGCCGACACTGACAAATTCTCCCCCTTCGAGAGACTTGGGATAGCCGTTTTCATCTAGGTCGAGCTGATCAAATTCATTGGTACTCCAACCTTTTCCAGATTCTGGATGAGTAATCCATCTTCTAGAGTTTTTGAAGAAGTTGGTAAAAGGATATTGAGTAGACCAATCGGCAATACCTGCGAGGTTCGTACCCAGTTGAAGATTGCTGAAATCGTTGATTGTGTCCATACCTAAAAACTTCCTGTTTGAGCAATGTATATAGCAGTTCTCAATCTCGTGAGGCACAGAGTTGCTAGTTTTGGGGCATAGGACATAGGGCATCGTAAATGCAATTAGGGTGTACCTCACCCCTCCCTTGAAACGCTATAGTAAAAGGCAGTGGTTCGACAGGCTCACCAATCGGGCTCCAAGGCAGATAGCAGAAGGAAAGAAAGCTTGTGTAGTAAAGTTCTTAACCTTTTTCAACTAGATAGTTATTTCCGCCATGCTGCACTAGTTTTCTCACATCATTAGTGCCTAAAAGATTCACTGATGCGACTCAATCTTTTTAAGCAATTGCCCCAATCATGAACGGATTTTTTACTCGTTTTTGCGGGCGAGTCCTATATGCTATTTGACCCTGTCAAGCTCAAACCTATATAGCGATTCTCGTATCAGTGAGGTGCATCTAACTTTCTTGCCTATTCCCAAAGCTGTTGTGCATTCAAATCGCTTATTTGGCTAATTGATTTTAGGGAAAGGGGAAAGGGGAAAGGAAAAACTTTTTCCCCTTAAGAGTATATTGCCAGTTAAATGGGCAACAGCTTATTAGTAGTTAGTGGGAATTTAAATTCAATTTCCACGTTTGCAAAGCGGAGTGCTCTTAGCGCACAGGATGAAATTTTATCCCCTACTAACTACTACCTACTAACTACTAACCTTACGGACAGACAAATTAGTTCCAACCTCAAAACCCGAAGGATGACAGGCTCTCGCTCATCCCAATATTGAGTTGAACATCTGATGTAGGTAAGGTGTTCAGTGGCTGTCCCCCGAATTCGTCGTACATCCGAGCCAATGCCCCGGTGAAGCCAGCATTATAATCGAGAGCCACTTCGTTGGTGATGTAATTCGAGCGGCTGTCGGTGTAGGCGTTATCGTTTGGCGAGGAAGGACCGCCGACGAGAGCGCCATAGAGGATATGGTCGTTGGGGGCAGGATCGTTGATGTTAGTGCCACCGTGAGCGCCTCGGTGATGGGGCTGGAGTGCGTATTTATCGCCGAAACCAACCATGTAACTGAAGTCATTGGGATTGTCGCCAAGGATGTAGTCGATTTGACTCTCGGCAAAGTTGGAGTAGCGATCGCTATAATCTTTGACCGTGTCGCTATAGACACCTGCGAGGAAAGCCGTGTTAGCGCTGTATCGCAGAGAACCCCATTGGTCGAGCCAAGCCAATCCGCCATTCGTGTACTTG
>JAIUYC010000353.1 GCA_020216575.1 Coleofasciculus sp. S288
ATCCAACCCTTGATGTGGCTAATTCTTTTTGGGGCATTGTTTCAAAATGCTCCTAAAGGACTGTTTGGCAATAGTCTCTCTTACGGACAATTCTTAGGCGCTGGCGTGATTGTGTTTACGGCTTTTGCTGGGGCCCTGAATGCTGGCTTACCCGTCATGTTTGACCGAGAATTTGGATTCTTGAACCGATTACTGGTGGCACCTTTAGCCTCTCGGTTTTCCATTGTTACCGCCAATGCGATTTACATTATTGCCCTTAGCTTAATTCAAGCAGCGGTCATCGTTGCAGCTAGCGCCGTTTTAGGAGCGGGTTTACCCGATCCACTGGGTCTGGGGGTGATTGCCCTGATTGTCTTCCTGTTGGTTGTCGGGGTTACAGCGTTGAGTCTGGGACTAGCGTTTGCTCTTCCCGGTCACATCGAGCTGATTGCGGTAATTTTTGTAATGACCTTACCATTGCTGTTTGCTAGCACTGCCCTTGCACCTCTCTCCTTCATGCCGGAATGGTTGCAGGTTGTGGCGAGTTTGAATCCTCTCAGCTATGCGATCGAGCCAATTCGTTACCTTTATACCCACACGGACTGGTCGCTGGGTAGTATGGTGATGCAAGCCCCTTGGGCGTCAATTACATTTGGTGGGGCTTTACTGATATTACTTGGGTTTGATGCTCTAGTATTAGTGGCAATTCAACCCCTACTGCGTCGCCGATTTGCTTAAATAGAATCATTGAATTAGCATATATTGCCGTAAGCTGCCATGAACATGAGTCCCCAATTGGTTCCAGCATTCGCTTCGAGGTTACTCAGTCGCCTTGCTCTCGGCGTCAGTTTGCTAGCCGCAGGCATCAGCATCACCTCGGCTGTGCTGACTCAATCGGCTTCAGCTCAAACAGAAGAGAGAGTTAACCCCCTCGAAGGACTCACAACGGGACAAGGCGAGCGAGACTCTATAACTGGCGAGACGAGTGGTGGTTTCAACCCTTTAAACTTGGTTCTTTGCGCTCAAACCAATAGTTGTTCGATAGACTTTTCTGAGTTCAGCCGGAATAAGGAACAAGAGCTAGATGCAACGACTGAATCGTTCCGCGAAGAATTCCTGCGGTTGAATCAACAACAGCTACGGTCTCCAGAGAACTCACGGACAACACCACCGGCAAATTAGTTGACCAAGAACGGCAGAAGGCAGACGGAAGAGGGCAGACGGCTTGCTTTTATGCCCAACTGCTGTCTGCCTTCTGTCCACTGATAAGGATCAAGGGTTTCAAGCAACTGAGATACTTTCAGTTGCTTGTATAAGAGGTCGGGTTTGAATCCCCATCTGAAGACTCCATGAAAGCCCTCTGCCTCCTGTCCTCTGCCTTCTTCAACTTAGCAAAGGACACAAAAACTTTAGGGGCATGGTAGTAAAACATGCCCCTGCTCGGCTTTGAGAATGTTACCAAGCTTAGCTCATTGCAGATAGGATATCTTGGGCGTGAGACTCCGTTTTTACCTTCTCATCAACGTAGGTGATTTTGCCATTGCCGTCAATAACGTAAGTTACGCGCTTGGCGTAACCGCCACCATCAACATCATAAGCTTTAGTAATCGTTCCATCTGGATCGGCTAGCAGTTGGAAAGGCAGACCATACTTCTCCTTAAATAGTTTATGGGATGCCTCATCGTCCATGCTGACCCCAAGAACGACCATGTCTTTGCCTTGATATTGGGCATAGTTATCTCGGAAACTCTGAGCTTCTTTAGTGCATCCAGGAGTATCGTCTTTAGGATAAAAATACAAAACCACTGTTTTACCTGCTAAGTCGGACAGGGAAATGGTATTGCCATCGCTGTCTTTGGCGGTAAAGCTTGGGGCATCCATACCAACTGAAAGAGCCATAAATTCTGCCTCCTGTTTGTTTGAGGTGAACTTTCTCCTCTAAATATTACAGTAAATACACAATTTACCCTGTTCCAAGCGGCAAGGGTGGAATGTTGTAGGGAGTATCCCAAATGTGCAAGTTTAAAGAAGGGTGGGGAGAGTTTATAGCATTTCCTAGTCTAGTGAGGTAGATCATTGAGCTTCAAGTCCCCCTTTTGAAGGGGGATTTAGGGGGATCGTGTTGTACCTCACATGAGAGAGAACCGCTATATATATAAATTCTTCCCTACTCCCCCGCTTCCCTGCCGACCGTATTTTTACAAAAACAGGCTGCGCCCAATGTTGTATGGCAGGAGCGACTGAAAACTGCTTAGCTTAAGATAGGAAAGAAAATTTGACTGCGCTCCGAGTCGTGTAAAGTTATTAATCGGTGCAATGACGTTGATTCAGCCTCAAACCACTCAATCTATTCAGTATTCGCCTATCACGGTCAAACGTGCAGAACGAGCAATGTTGTGTTTGCCGTTTCAGCTATCTTTGTTTGTAGCGATGCGATCGCATAGCGTTCCCCTGCCTGCGATCGCAAATCGAGAGGGTTTTGAGCAGCAGTACACGAGACGCCCAATATCAGAATTGGCAGTAGAAAATGCTTTAATGTGGTTAATTCAAGTTGGTGTCTTGCGGCGAGAAGTTGATGGTCAAGGAATCACAGACAGTTTTCGCCTAACACCTTTAGGTCGCCAGCTCGTCGAAAAATGGGAACACCAGGCAGGAGAATTGCCTCCTCCAACCGTTTTAGAGCGGCTTTATAATGCACTGAACCGATGGGTACGACTGCCTGTTTAAATAAGTAATAACTTATTTATAGAAAGGGTGGCTTCTACAATCGCTATTGTCTAGCCCCTACCCCCTAACCCTGAATATGAAAGCAATTATGGTTGTGGGGACAACGTCCCACGCAGGAAAATCCTTGATTACAACCGCTCTGTGCCGCATTCTCTCGCGGCGCGGCTGGCGGGTATCGCCCTTTAAGGGACAGAACATGGCGCTCAATGCCTATGTGACGCCGAATGGTGGAGAGATAGGACACGCACAGGCGGTACAGGCTTGGGCAGCAGGCGTAATGCCCTGTGTGGAGATGAATCCGATTTTACTCAAGCCCCAAGGAGACATGACTTCTCAGGTCATTATCATGGGCAAAGCTGTGGGTAAAGTCAACGCCGCAGATTACTACGAGCAGTATTTTGACCCAGGTTGGCAGGCGATTCAAGAAGCACTGCAACGGTTGAGTCATGAGTTCGATCTCGTTGTTTGTGAAGGTGCGGGGAGTCCTGCCGAGATTAACCTCAAGCACCGCGACTTGACCAACATGCGAGTGGCGCGACACTTAAATGCTCCCACGCTACTAGTTGTTGATATTGACCGAGGTGGAGCATTCGCTCATGTGGTTGGCACGTTGGAGTTACTCGAACCTGAGGAACGTGCCTTGATCAAGGGTGTGGTGATTAATAAGTTTAGAGGACAGCGATCGCTCTTGGAACCCGGTATCACCTGGCTGGAAAATCGGACGAAGATTCCCGTTCTCGGCGTCATTCCCTGGATGGAGCATCTGTTCCCCTCAGAAGACTCCCTCGACCTCTTGGAACGAAAACCCAGAATTAAGACAGGGAGCGAAATCACGATTGCGGTGATTCGACTTCCCCGAATTTCTAACTTTACCGACTTCGATGCCCTAGAAGCCGAACCTACGGTTACCGTGAAGTATCTGATGCCGAATCAACCTTTGGGGCATCCCGATGCGATAATTATTCCAGGAACTAAGACCACGATTGCTGACTTGATGCTTCTCCACAAAACTGGCATGGCAGCGGAGATTCAACACTATGCTGCCGCAGGTGGTACAGTTCTCGGAATTTGTGGGGGATTCCAAATGCTAGGCAAGACGATCGCCGATCCAGAGGGGATAGAGGGTCAGGAGGGACGCTATCAGGGATTGGATTTGTTACCCTTAAAAACGGTCATTACGGGTAGCAAAGTAGCGCGTCAGCGGCTTGTAACATCCAACTATCCCCAAGTCGGTTTACCCGTCGCTGGGTATGAAATTCATCAAGGGCGATCGCGACTGTTGGAGTCTAATGAAGGAGAAAAATCTTTTTCTTATAAGCCTTTATTTGATGACGCCGGTTTAGGCATTGTTGATGTTTCTCAATCGATTTGGGGCAGTTACCTTCACGGACTTTTTGACAATGGACCCTGGCGACGTGCCTGGTTAAACCACCTGCGGCAGCAAAGGGGATTGCCATCTCTCCCCACTGGGGTTACCAACTACCGGGAACAACGAGAAGCCATTTTAAACTCACTTGCCGATACCGTGGAAGCTTTTTTAGATTTAAGTCCAATTTTACCGTCCTAGAAGCCATTTTAGAGTTTGGATTTTGGATTTTAAATGAGTGTTAGCGTTCGATTTTTGCCAGATGATATCACTGTTGAAGCTGAGGTAGGAGAGCCAATGCTCACAGTGGCTGAACGCGCTGGCGTATTTATTCCCACGGGTTGCTTGATGGGGTCTTGTCATGCTTGTGAAGTAGAGATAGAGGATGGCCTAACTATCTGTGCCTGCATCACTGCTGTACCACCAGGCCGCGAGACGTTAACGATTAATCTTTACGTTGATCCGGCTTGGTAGCTCATGGCAGTGCAAGGGGCAAGCTTATACACTTTTTTTCCTCCTGCCCGATCGCATTTTTCAGCAATTAGAGTTTGGGTTTGATTTGTGCAAGAGGTCTAATTTTAGGCAGCCGATGAGGAGCGATCGCCCACACCAAAAGAGTTTTACCCTGTGCGATCGCTCACATAATCCCCTGCAAATCCAAGATAAATCCCGGCAATACCTCCTCCCCTAAGAGAGTAGCTGGAGATTCAATAATTTCTACATCCTGAGCTGGACGATAAATTTCCACTCGCTGATTTTTCCGGTCAATTAACCAACCCAATCTTGCTCCATTGTCCCGATACTCCCTCATCTTTTCTTGAAGTTCTTTGAGAGAATCCGTCTCTGAGCGCAACTCCACCAAAAAATCCGGACAAATCGGAGCAAACTTCTTTCGCTGTTCTTCAGTTAAAGCTTCCCATCGTTCCCGCTTTACCCAAGAAGCATCAGGAGAGCGATCAGCACCATTTGGTAGTTTAAACCCTGTAGACGAATCAAACGCAATCCCTAGCTCATTAGTATCTGCCCAATTGAACAAGCGTTGAGTGAGCCTGCCATTATAATTTCCCGTTTCACTGCCCGTTGGTGACATAATTAATAATTCCCCCAACGCTGTCCGCTCAAATCGGTAATCCCGGTTTCTCTGACATAATTGGAAAAACTGGTCATCTGTCAAATCGATACTCAATTTGAGCGTAGAAGGAAGACTAATCGTTGCCACATCCATAAGCTTATCCCTGCATCTTGATCAAGGCTGATTAAGGGTGCTACCCCTTAGTTTACTGCTCAGCAATGGCTGGCCTAAATCTAATCTGAAAATAGACACGGAGACACGAGATGCGGGGACGCGGAGATAGAGAAATTTTCATCCTTCGTTGTGAACGCAAGTTCATGGGGAGCCTTGCACCAAGCCCTCACCAGGAATGCAAACGGTGTCGTTACCAACATTGAAGCTGTCGTTACTAACGCTGAAGCTGTTGTTACTAATGTTGAATCTGTCGCTATGAATGCT
>JAIUYC010000354.1 GCA_020216575.1 Coleofasciculus sp. S288
ACAATTGTGAGTTCCTCAAATTTGAAGTGTTCAACCCATTGCTGTATACGCGGGTTGAAGAGAAAACTGAAGGCTCCTGTTTCTGGATCGAACGAGCCGAGGTCAGTACCTTTATAGCGATTACAGCGCCAACAGGTAAACGCTAGATTATCAGCATTAGTGGCACCACCGTGCTTTTCAGCAATTATGTGGTCAACTTCGTGGGGAAAGAAGGTAATATCGGCAGGCAGTAGACAATACTCGCAGAGGCGGTTTGCTCGTTCTTCAACGAGACGACGGAGTGCTGCGGGAATGTAAGTGACGCTCACGGAGTACTCGTCAGATAAGGCAGGTTTCCTGCTTTGAGCATGATGACTAGATGCTCAATTCGCTCGTACTCATCAAGCTCTTTTTGTTCTGTAGCAGTGAGTTCACCCGCTCTGCTGCGTGCGAGAAGAGTACGCAGACGCTCCTGCATCTCAGATGTTGGGCGGAAAGCAGCAATTTGTTGAGGTGTAGGTTTACTGGCGAGAAAATTGAGGATGTAACGGTAGATGTGAGCGGGTAGTGGTGGCTGCTGGAGACTTAGGCGCAGGAGTTCAGGAAGGCGATCGCCAATTTGTGCGAGCTGTTCGGAGAGTTCTTCCGGTACTTCAATCGTGATTTTCGGCACGGTGCGACCTTGTGGGAGAGATTCTTTACTGATTGTATCTTTGCTATTCCTGCAACTCGTGTGGGGTTGGGAGGCGATCGCATTCATGGGTAGAGTATAGGAGAATGAGTTCGGTAGGTCTGGAGATAGAGGTCAGAGGGTATGGTTAGAGTGATTATCGAAGATGTAGACCCTGCAGCGATCGAGAGGTTAGAAGCACTTGCCAAGGAAAACGGGCGTTCCCTCCAAGCCGAGTTAAAGCACCTCTTGGAAGCAGCAGCTCAAACTCAAACAGGTAGATTACCTGCTGCGATGGAAGTTGCCATCAAAAAAGCCGATCTAATGCGTCAGCAGATCGCAAGTCATACTGGATTTGGCAGTACTGAACTTCTAAAAGCAGATAGAGAGCAAGCTTTATCTAGTGCGATCGCACGTTTGAGACAGCTCAAGCAGGCAATATCGCCAGGTGAGATGTCTATTCGAGAAATGATAGAAGAAGGACGCCGATATTGATGTGCTATTGTGGCGTGTTTCTGGAAGAGCCTACAATCGAGGATACACCTTGAAGTTATTAGGTGCGATCGCGTTTTGCTGATGGAAGAAGTGAGAAGCGAGCATACAGGCTGGGGAGAAATTTTTGCTCAGATAGAAGCCCAGAGTTGGTGGATTTTTGCTTTTACTTTTGCCCAATCGGTTGGGGTTAATTTTCCTAGCCTACGCTCTACCAAACGCTTTTCTAGTGTGGCAACCTTATGTACCCGAACGTATGAACGTAGCAATAAACCTGCCTGTTTCCACTCTGCAAGTTCTACATCAAAGTCTGTCGGCGCGATTTGGCTGGTTATTCGAGCAACAAGGATGTCTTCATCACCTGTATCTATAAGTACTAGTGCAGGACGACGCTTTGAACCTGCTGCGTCTACAAAGGGAAATGACAGCAGGAGGACTTCTCCTGGCTGGTAATTTTGCATGATTCAGATTGTGTCGTAGATAGCGTCTGCTTCGCTGTACCCAGAGAAGAACTGCTCTGCTGTTAATTGTGACCAAGCAGTTTTTTCTGCGCTATCCGTCGATTCCGGGGTGTTTGCCTGAGCCGCAGTTGCTGACGGTACTTCCTCAATAATCCACTGTATAAATCGTTTTGCTAGTTCAGTAATTTGCCAAGCATAATGCTTAGGTTCAGAGCCATCTGATAGTTCTAGATCCTGGTCACTCACTATCATGCCATCTCTGAGTAGGAAAAGTTGAGCCAAAGCTTCACAAGTAACAAAAGCTTCTTCCTCTTTCCATCCCAGCTCCTTTGTCACCTCTTTTACAGACACAAATCGTGATTTTCTGTGAGTCTTAATTTCAATATCGTAGATGACCTTGAGTACCTGTATTTCTTCGAGCGATATTTGCGAGTGGAGACGAAAGAGGGTCTGCTTACCACTAAAGGGGATAGTTGATGACACAACGGAGTTAACAAAAAGATTAACGAGATAATTCTGCTTCTCCTCGAACGCTGACTTAGAGGCAATCTCCATAAATTGAATGAAGAGTTCCATAAATTCATCAAAGTTCAAGGTAGACTCCTCAAGGCTTGCGCCAGTCCTTTGAATCTGCTGTTCAAGTTTATGGAGAGAATTGTTCTGGTTTTCCCTTTGCCAAAAGTAAGCCCCAAAGCCCATTACTGCTGCTATTCCCGGCAAAAGTCCAGGAGAGGCTGCCAAGCCGACTATCGCTGTTGAACCAACAAGTGCAATCTCAGCAGGACCTTTCAGAAGTTTCCCTACTTTGGCTATCAACTGCCTCGTTTCATCTGTCTTCGCTATTAATTGCTGAGTACGTTCAGGTATTGTTTCTTCGTTCATGCTACTAACTGGGACTCCCTATCAACATATTACTGAGTGCGATCGCTCTTGCGAGAATAAGTTAAACAATTGATGCTATATGAGGATATGAGTTACTTCCTGCGTATATTTTGCCAAAATCCCCAGTCAGTACCCAGCAACGAAATTACCGATTTCATTCGGGATGGCTGGTATTTCGATGAGCCACCTAATTTTGAAGTACAGCCAAGCACAGAAGCGGAGGATGAAACTCATTGGAAATGTATCACTATACACTACCAACCAGATAAGCGCCCCGTAAGAATCGAACTCACTCTAAATGACCAGCTTCTCCAGCAAGAAATCGAAGAGACGATAGAAGCCATTCGTCAATCAGGGCAGTTGAACCAGCAGCAAAACCTTGTTGAGAAACTTGCTGCTAGCAAGCAAATCATTGCAATTGAAAACGATTATTTGGGGTTAACAGATGCCGCTTGGGAAATGTTAGATTCCCTCGAAGCCTATTTAGCCCAGAAATTGTCCGGTATCATTTATGCACCCGACGACGGTTTTTATAACGAGGAGCTACAGCCGATATACAAGCTGGAAACACCAATAGGTATAGGATAAAGGTGCGATTCCCTTCCGGATAGCTTGGCTTCACGCTCTCTCTTTTCACTCCAGCACTTCACCAAAAGCGATCGCATTCCTTGCAAAGGGCAAGCACCGATGAACCTATTCAACCCTATAGCTGTACCCAACATCATGGCATCCTGAGAAAAGAGACTTACGAGGTACTCCGATGTCAGAAGCGTCAGAACAACGAATTGTTGTCGTCGGTGCAGGTTGGGCGGGATTAGGCGCAACCTACCACTTAGCAAAACAGGGCTACGACGTTACCCTCCTAGAAGCCACCCCCTACCCCGGTGGCTTAGTGGCAGGTTGGAAAACAGCCGGAGGACGCTCCGTAGAAGGCGGAATTCATGGCTTCTGGTATCCCTACAGCAATATCTTTTCTCTGGTGCGAGAACTGGGAATCAATCCCTTCACCCCATTTACTCGTTCCTCCCAATATTCCCCCGCAGGGCTAGAAGTCGAATCCCCCATTTTCCAAAACGAACTACGACTTCCCACCCCCATGGGAACCTTTCTCTATACCCAGTTCAAACGCTTACCCCTAATCGATCGCCTTTCTGCCCTACCCTTACTCTATGCCGTCATCGATTTCGACAACTCAGATGACGCTTGGTGGCGCTATGACTTTGTAACCGCCCGCGAACTGTTCAAGGATTTCGGTGTCTCCGCCCGACTTTATAAAGATTCCTTCGAGCCGATGCTGCTGGTAGGCTTATTTGCACCCGGGGAACAGTGTTCGGCCGCCGCCGCTTTAGGGATGCTTTACTACTTCATCCTCGCTCACCAACCCGACTTTGATGTAGTTTGGTGTCGGGGAACCGTTGGAGAGATGATATTTAAGCCTTGGGTGGAACAAATTGAGAAAACTGGCGGCAGGGTACTGACTAATAAACGGGTCAATGATATTCTCCTCGACAGTACAGGCAAAGCAAAAGGGGTTGTCTGTGGTGATGAAGTCTTTGAGGCAGATGCGGTGATTTTTGGTGTCAGCGTCAACGGCATGAAAAAGATCGCCAATGGTAGCCCTAAGCTGCAAAATTACCGGGAATTCCGAGACTTGTCAAACTTGGGCGCAATTGACGTACTCGCAACGCGGCTGTGGTTCGATCGCAAAGTGAACATCCGCCACCCTTCCAATGCTTGCTTCGGCTTTGATCCAACAACAGGCTGGACGTTTTTTGACCTGAACATGCTGCACGACGAGTACCGCGACGAACCCGGCAGCGTCATTGAAGCCGACTTTTACCACGCCAACCAATTGCTTCCCTTAAGTGATGAGCAAATCGTGCACAAAGTCCAACACGATTTAGCCGTTTGCGTTCCAGGATTTCGAGAAGCAAAAGTCATCGACAGCAGCATTATCCGCGTGCCGCAAGGCGTGACTCACTTCGCCCCCGGTAGCTATCAGTACCTGCTGCCATCGATAACGACTATCGAAAACGTCTTCATGAGTGGGGATTGGATTGTGAACCGCCACGGTTCTTGGTCACAGGAAAAAGCGTATGTTACAGGTTTAGAAGCAGCAAATTTGGTCGTTAACTACTTCAATCGCGGAAGTCAGGCTAAAATCATACCCATTGAGCCTGATGAACCGCACATCGAGTTAGCCCGGAGCATTAACCAAGCTGTGCGAGGCTTGGGAAAATCTTTGTTGCCAGATTTCTGGTTACCGTAGATAAAAGGATAGAGGGGTATCTACTTACAACTAAAAAGCACACCAGGGACGGCAGTAGTCCTAGAGAAAACGCTATGAGTCTGAGGAGGCGAAAATGCATTCACTCCTGCTCGAAGCGCTTTCTCTTGATGCTGCCTTGTGTCTGCTAGCTATCTTTAGGTGCATGCCGAAGAGGGCGTCAACGGTTGCTTTGCGCTTGACCCCAGCTTAAGGCTAGGAGTCCATTTGGCATGAACGCTTACTCTCCCGAACAACAGAACATATATGGATGCGATCGAACTTCAGTTACGTTATGAAGCAGGAGAAAGAGATTTTCGGAATATCGACTTGGCTAGAGCCAACCTGAGTGATGTCAAACTGCTAGGTGTCAACCTCAGGGGTGCAAACTTAAGTGGTGCTGACTTGATGTGTGCTGATTTAAGCAGTGCCGACCTCAGAGGGATAAACCTCAGTGATGCTGACTTGTGCGGTGCTGAGTTGTTGAGTGCCGACTTGAGCGATGCCAACCTGAGTGGTATCCAACTGTTGGGGGCTAATCTGTGTGATGCTACTCTTAGATACGCTAACTTTAGGCATGCCAGCTTGAGGTATGCCAACCTAAGCGATGCGGATCTCATGAGTGCCAACCTCAGTTATGCCAACTTGCTGAAAGCCGACTTGTTTGGCGCCAAGCTGTTTTGCGCAGACTTGAGTTATGCTCAGCTACTCGGAACCAATCTGTTTGGTGCTAACCTGTTTTGTGCCGACCTAAGTTATGCCAATTTGCTCGGAGCAAACTTGAGTTACGCCAATTTGCTGGGTGCTAAAATC
>JAIUYC010000355.1 GCA_020216575.1 Coleofasciculus sp. S288
CATTTACCCGTTAAAAGCATCCAATACTGAATCAAGCCAAGAATGCAGCAGGCAATGGCAAGCACCACATGCAGCCGACTGCAAAAGAGCAACTCCTTTTTGCTCTGAATCAGGTAGTAAGCACAGAATATGAGGGGCACGTACCCGATCAAAACTTTGAGACCTAAGATTCCCTGTACAACAGGTTGTCCTGATTCAGAACCCAAAAACTGCATAGAACCGTTAACAAATAGCAGTGTCATCAGGGACATTGCCAAGAGAATGCCCAGGCTAGGCATCAAGTTTTTGGGAATCAAGATCGGTCGTCTTTTACGTTGGCATTCCTGAGCCAAGCCAAGGAGAGCGGGAATGTAGAACCCATCTTTAGCAAGCTGGAATAGTATATTTCCCCCACCGACCCAGTAGGTTACGGTGCCGTTAATGGGAAGGTACATGAGGAAAAACCACAGTGCCTTCCGAGGATATTTGTAAGAAAATCCGAGAACGGGTATTGCTAAGCCGGCAACGCCAATCTTTGGCTCAACTAGTAGAGCAAGTACAATGCCAAGGAGAGCCGCTAGGAAAAGACTGATTGATAAAAATTGAATCAGTTCTTTACGTTCCTGTTGCGCCTTGCGCTTTTTAGCTAACTGCTCTTTTAGACTCAATACAGTTGCGCCACCTGCTTGCTTTTTCCCTTTCTTTGACTTTGTGGATTTGGGTTTTGCTTTTGGCATAGTATCGTTTTGGGGCTGTTCTTTAATTAGGGAAATAGCGCAATGCAGCTCAACTAATATTTTTCTTTATTAACTAATTTTGTACAAGCCAAACTCTTCACAGATTGGCGGAGACAGACGACGCCGATTAATAAGGCTGAAACTCAATCGACTTGGGTGGTAATATTGATGTTGTCCGTGATCAACTACATAGACGGCACCAGCAAAGGGTAAGGGAGCAATTTTTTTTCCTTTCTTTGCTAAATGTTCTCGGGGTTTGGCGTGATCAATGTAGTATTTGTAGTAACCATATCCGCGATTATATTCTGGCTGTTCGGGAATCTCGTTCAAGTCATAGCGAATAATGTTGCATGAACCACACATCTTATAGAAATCTCTATACTTTATATAGATATAATCACTTCCATCTTGATATTTATAACCTCTATTCACAAACCATCCATTAGCATCAGGATTTTGGCTGACAAACTCGGCTAAGTTCTTGCTGACGCAATCATCAGCATCAACGGCCATGGTATGAGAGGGTTTAAATTGATTGGCATAAACCAATCCGTTTAAAATTTTTCTGCCTTTATCCGTGCGTTGATTGTTAAGTTTCTCTTTTTCAGTGAAGGAGGAGAAATTAACTTTAAGGTAGGTGATATGAGGATGGGAGAATTCAATAGTGGGCTTTTCGTTACAAACAACGACTACCCTAAAGTTGGGGGAAGTCTGATGGCAAATTGACTTTACACATCTTTCAAATAACTTAGAAACTTGCTCCCAAGACTTGGAAACTTCCGGACTCTTAAGCGGAATAACAAATACAAGCACGAGTATAAGCATTATGAAGTCTATCTTTTAAGGTGCTACCCAATCGCATCAATTGATGCAAATCCTGCTACAACAGCGCTTTGGCACAACGTATTAAGGCCGTTTTGGATAACGACTTCACGGCTCTAGCGATCTTTCTGAAGCAGCACCCTAGCCACTATTATATTGGGTGACTTCCGATTGGCAAGGCACAAACAAACACCGCAGTCAAGTGAACCCGCCCAGTTGGTTCATTAACTTGCTGCGATGCTAGGTCTGATAGAGCTAAAAAAAGCAAGCAGAATCGATCAGGCAACTAAGTACTGCTCTACTGCCATAACTAGCTCTGATGTCCAGTAATGGGCGAGTTTGGCACTGACAGCTTCTACCATAACTCTGATAAGGGGTTCGGTGCCGGAGGCACGCACTAATACCCGTCCTCGATCGCCCATTGCCACTTCGGCTTTTGCGATCGCCTTCATCAGTTCGTCACACTCGCGCCAGCGAAGACGGAGTTCACGATCTTCCACCCGGACATTCCGCAGCAACTGCGGGTAAGTCTGGAAGCTTTCGTCTATTAGCGTTGCCAGGGATGTATCCGACTGACGCACTAAAGACGCCAGATGTAAAGCCGTAAGCACGCCATCCCCGGTCATGCTGTAATGATGGCACAGGATATGTCCCGACTGTTCTCCACCTAGCATAGCTCCAGTTTCCAGCATTTGGGCTTGGACATACTGGTCACCGACGGCAGTCCGGATAAGTTGGCCGCCCGACTGCTTCCAAGCCCGCTCAAAGCCCAGATTGGCCATGACGGTTGCCACAATCAAATCTCCTGGCAACATCTGAGATTGTCTCAGCATTTGACCCCAGAAATAGAGAATGTAATCGCCATCGACAACTCGACCTTGAGAATCCACTGCCATCACTCGGTCAGCATCGCCATCAAATGCGAAGCCCATGTCGGCTGAGTGTTGAAGTACCGCCTCTTTGAGAGGATTTAGGTGAGTAGAGCCACAATTAACATTAATGCGATCGCCATCGGGTTGGTCATGCAGACAAATAACTTGAGCGCCCATTTCGGCAAATACCTGCCCAGCCAGCCGGACACAAGCCCCCCACGCCAAATCCAGGACAATCCGCATTCCTCGCAAATCCGTTTGCAGCGAACGATGCAAGGATTCTACATACTCAGCAATCAACTCCGGTCTGTAGTAGTGCTGTCCCCAATCGTTGAGGGGAATCGTCTGACCGACAGCACTTCTCAAGCGCTCTTCAATCTGTTCTTGCAGCACCACAGGCAGCTTCGAGCCATCTGCACTAAAAAATTTAATTCCATTATCCTCAGGGGGATTGTGGCTGGCTGAAATCATCACCCCTCCTATGGCATTCGTAGCACTAGTCAGATAGGCGACGCCAGGAGTCGAACACAATCCCACGTTCCAGACCTCTAACCCCGATGCCGTCAGACCCGCCGCCAACGCCATTGCCAGCATATCGCTGGAGTTTCGCGAGTCTTGTCCGATAATCACAGGACCGGATGTTTCTGCCGAACTTTGTAACACCTGACCTGCCCAGAAACCAACTTGTAAGGCTAAATCGGCAGTCAGGAGTTCTCCTACTCGTCCTCGAATGCCGTCAGTTCCAAACAAGGGTGTCGTCGGTAGCACGAGTGGCAGGCTGGGGAGATTGACCTCAGTCAAGACTCGTTGCTGATGCCGATAAGACGGCTCCAAACGATTAAAGCTCTGAACCCGAGCTGGAGATGTAACCATAACCAAATTATCCTCACACAACACACTTATTGTGAGAGAATAACACTTTCTTCCATCTCCTCAAGAGTCTCTGAAGACAGAAAAATCGTTAGAGAGCAAAGCACTAACCCAAATTGTTTCGCAACGCTCAAAGCAAGCGAAATACCAAACTCCAAACTTGAAAAACTGTCACACTCCCACATCTGCCAACAACTGTTGCATGATTTCCCAAGTCAGTCCTTGTTGGAGATAACGAGGCGAATCAGGGTTGTAGGGACTGGCGACTCGGTCTATCTTGATAATCTTCGCCTCTGCTGGCAACACTGGAACATCCGGGTCAAACGCTGTCGGGCGCATTAAGGAACTGGAAAAACCTTTAAAAATTGCAATTTGGTCTTCTTCCCCATCAATTTCAGCCGTGACAATCAAAACTTCCTGGGGACGCTTAATCGTGTATTGCTCCAGACGCTGCCCAATTGCTTCAGCCATGGTGTTTTGTTGTTTGTTGCTTGTCCTTTACCAATGACCAATGACCAATGACCAATGACCAAAACTACTTTTATTGTTCCATCGCCGATCGCCCTTGCTTGCCCAGCCGAATCAGGACAAAATAGCTCAAGTAAAGGATGTAAATGAATAATCCCACCATTGCTAGGAAACCTAAAAATTCAGGTCTAGAACCGGTATGGAATAGTTGTTTAAATCCTAAAGGTGGCTCTAACCAAAGCTGGCAAAAAGAAGTCTGTACCGCCCCTTGGATAAATGCACAACGTAGAGAAGGAATAGTCGCGATCGCTCCCAAGATACTGTAGATGGTAATTGCCCAGCGCCACGAGGTCAGGGCTAGTTTTAAGGGACGCTGCGGTTGGTCGTCAATATCTTCGTTCACATCAACCCAAAACCAGAGGGAAATGGGAATCAGGAGACGAGCAAACCATCCCGACACATAACCAATTGGCCAACCGGCAATAAAAATATAAACCGTAATCGCCAGAAGGCTGGCAACCCGCCAGTAAATAATCAACAAACGTACCATTGAATCCGCTTTCTGAACAAATGCCCAAACCAGCAGAATCAACGGGATGATAACTGTAAACAAAACTGCTAACCGATAGTCCGTCCAGACTAGCGATCGAAGGAATTCCTCTTGCATTGCTCGTTGCCGAAATGACCTCCTATCTATGTTATTCCAGTGCGTGCAGTAGACGTATCATCGCCGTAACCTCTCTAACCTTTAACACCACTGCCGATATCTGTCGGTACAATGTAGCGCTGCATGAAAAGGAAAAATAGGAGTACGGGGGCGATGGAGATGACCGAACCCGCCGCAATTAAACGCCAATCGAGGGAGAATGTACCAGCGAGGGTAGCAACGCCTAAGGGTAGAGTATAGTACTCCGGTCGATCTAGAACAATTAACGGCCAAAGGAAGTCACTCCAAGCCCCAATGAAGACAAAGATTGCCAGTGTTACTAGGGCTGGGCGGACTGCTGGCAGCATTACGTTCCACCACAACCCTAACTCAGAACAGCCATCGATCCGGGCGGCTTCTTCCAGTTCCTTGGGTACGCCTTGAAAGGCTTGCCGAAGTAGGAAAATCCCGAAGGCGGAAGCAATGCCCGGGAAAATAACGCCGAGATAAGTGTTTTTCAACCCCAGTTGCACCGTCAAGATGTAAAGGGGAATCATTACGATCTGAAAGGGAATCATGATGGTGGAAACGATGCCGGTGAAAATCAAGTCGCGTCCCCGGAAGTCCAGCCGTGCCAATGGGTAAGCAGCTAAGGAACACAACAGCAGGTTCAAGCTGACGGTGAGAGTGGCAACAATGATACTGTTGAAGAGGTATGTGCCAAACGGGTGAGTTTGCCAAACTTGAACAAAGTTTTGCAACGTTGGCTGGCTAGGCAACAGTTGGGGAGGGAACTGGAAGATATTTTCTGTCGGGGACTTTAACGACGTGCTGATGAGCCAGACTAGAGGAAAGAGCATCAGTAGCGCGATCGCTCCCAATAATCCATACATCCCGACCTTATGCCAAAACGGCGTTGCCGTTTTGGGCGCGTAACCCAATCCCTCTTTGTAACTCATTACGTCATTCCCAATCTGCTGTAAGGTACAGTGCATCTGAATTGCATATTAGGCTACTGAACCCCCTTCTGAAGAGAGGATCGTTCGGGTTACCTTTCAGTTATCAGTTATCAGTTAATCCCTGAGTAGTAAAGCTCCCATCAAAGATGGCTGCTGAGCTTAGTCGAAGCATGGTAGGTTTCACTTGGAGTCTAAATCCCCAT
>JAIUYC010000356.1 GCA_020216575.1 Coleofasciculus sp. S288
CACCAATCACCAATCACCAATCACCAATCACCAATCACCAATCACCAATCACCAATCACCAATCACCAATCACCAATCACCAATCACCATGCAACCTCGCAGAATTGCTCGCGAACTGGCTCTTTTGAGCCTATCTCAGATGCCTAACGCATCCGATAAGCTGGAGGCACAACAGCTATCTAATCTAGTCCTGGCAGCAATCCGCACCCTGACTAGTGAAATTCAAGAAACATTGGAGACGGCGGCTGCCGAACTCAGACGCGGGAGCGATCGCCTCCTGAGTAGCGAAACTCGGGCAATCGATGTGCGCAGTGCTAGAGCAATGGTTAATGATTCCATCGAGCTAGCCCAGAAAGCCATCAATCGCCTAGGAACGGCTATGGAAATTCCAGAATTTATTCAGCTATCCAATCAGCAAGAAGTCCGTAGCTACGCGATCGAGATTCTCACAACCATCAACCGCAGGCAGTCCGAGATTGATGAAACCTTAACCAGTTCACTTGAAGACTGGCAACTGAACCGCCTGCCTCGAATCGATCGAGATATCTTGCGAATTGCGGTGGCAGAAATTGCATTTTTAGGTCTACCAGACAGAGTCGGGATTAACGAAGCCGTGGAGCTTGCCAAGCGATACAGTGATGAAGCAGGACACCGCTTTATCAACGGTGTATTGCGGCGCGTCACAGACCGCATCAAAGCTAAAACTGGCTTGCAGTAAAGTACGGTGGCTTTCAGCGTCTAGATGTCATGTAAATTCTAGAATAGTTATTTGAGGCTACTAGTCAAGTAGGTGCAATGGTTTTTAATTGGTTCCGCCGACAGTTTAGCACTTCCGAAACCCCTGAGGACAAACAAGAACAAGAAGCTCCAGAGCAGCAGGAACAAGAAACTGCGCCCGAACAGTCAACTGAGGAGCACTCACCAGCAGCAGCAGAGGATTACCTGAGCTGGGCGAAAACGGCATACAAGAATATTCAGAAGCAACAGCAACAGACTGAAGAACCTGCTGAGACAGCCCAGGAGGACGAGTCAGCAATTCAATCCGCATCATCAGCTACCCCGGAAATCGCAGAAGCTCCTGTGGTTCCAGAGCCAGTTCAAGCCGCCGACAGCAGTATTGCCCCAGAAGAGGTTGAAGAGTCTGCTGCTTCAACAGAGACTGAACAACTGACTGAAACAGCCGCAACAACAGTCGAGCCAGAAGAACCAACCACACCTGAAACACTAGCAGTAGAAGAGACACCCTCGCCAACAACGGATGTTTCAGAACCTCAAGTGGAAGCGGCTACGACTGAAGAAGGCGTGGCATCAGTGGAGCCTACTGTCGAGCCAACCGAGGTAGAGGTTACAGCCGAAGCAGGAGAACCAGCAACACCTCCATTAGTAAAGCCGACAGCATCGGAACCCGAAACTTTACCAGAAGCACCTCCACCAACATCAGAGGAACCTCAGGAAGCGGGATCAAAAGCTTCAACGGCTGACATTGCAGAACTGGAGCCAGATCCACAAACGCCAGTTTTGGAAACCCCGGCTGCTATTGAAGCGGAGGAAGCTCCTGCTGCCCCCATACCCCTTTGGGCGCGAGCCAGTGCGGATCGACAGGCGCGACTAGAACGCCTGAAAGAAACTGCCATTGAACTGCCAGAACCCGAACCTGTTAGGACACCCGTACAGGCCGTCGAACCCGCAGCAACCACAACGGTTGAGGTAGAAGAAATTCCTGGTCTTGCTTTTGATGAAGGGTTCTTGTGGTCGGCAGAAGTGTTGGCAGCTCAAGGGCGTCGTCCTGAAGATGTCTCAATTGAAGAGATTAGTTGGCTTAAGCGACTGCGTCAGGGACTTGATAAAACCCGTCGCAGCTTGATTAATCAGCTCAAGGCGATTGTCGGTCAAGGACCGTTGAACCAAGACGCCGTGATGGAGATTGAGGCGCTGCTGTTGCAGGCGGATGTCGGCGTCGAGGCGACGGATTACATTATCAGTACCCTTCAAGAAAAACTACGGCAAGACGTTCTGCCACCTGATCAAGCGATCGCTTACTTAAAAGACATTATCCGAGACTTGCTCGACCGACCCTGTAAAACCTCCTACACTTCAACCTTTGCCCCCGATAAAGATACCCTAAATATCTGGCTGATGACTGGAGTAAATGGGGTTGGAAAGACGACAACCATCGGAAAAATTGCTCACCTAGCGCAGAAATCGGATTACCGTTGCTTGATTGCAGCAGCAGATACGTTCCGAGCGGCTGCGGTGGAACAGGTGAAGATTTGGGGAGAACGCAGTGGCACGGAGGTGATTGCGAATCCCGGGAAGAATACCGATCCCGCGGCTGTGGTGTTTGATGCGATCGCTGCTGCCCAATCCCGAAATACAGAGTTGCTCCTGGTAGACACGGCAGGGCGTCTGCAAAACAAGAAAAACCTGATGGACGAACTCGCCAAAATTCGGCGGATTGTGGACAAAAAAGCCCCTGATGCCAAGGTGGAATCCCTGCTGGTTCTAGATGCCACACTGGGTCAAAACGGGTTGCGTCAGGCAGAGGTTTTCTCAGAGGCGGCAAAACTAAGTGGGGTTGTCTTGACAAAACTAGATGGAACTGCTAAAGGGGGTGTTGCCCTGGCAGTCGTGCAGCAGTTGGGGTTGCCCATCCGGTTTATTGGGGCTGGCGAAGGGATTGAGGACTTACGTCCTTTCTCAAGCTACGAGTTTGTGGAAGCCTTACTCAGCGGTTAATTCTACAAGCTGCGATCACCATCGCCTCTTACCGTCTCATAGAAAGGGCGGCAGGAAGCCCGTTGTCTTCAGGCAGGGGGAAATCACCGTGACGCCCGGTAATTGGTATAGCAAAAGGCAGAGGGCTCCAGGGTTTTTATGCAGAAGGGATGCATATTGACTGGTAAAGGTTTCAGGATCAGGACTTACGCACTTACGCACAGACGCTACATATTGTAGGGACACGATATATCGTGTCCTTACGGTTGGTGGTTTAGTGACTTTCTTTGCGTAAGTCCTGAGGATTTACCTGTGTCCTAATCACCTTGGCGACTGCTATAGTTGGTTTTCCTTTACAGCAATAGTCGGTTGGGCAAGTGAATTCTTCCCCATTACCGACTACCGATTACCCATTACCCATTACCGGAATCCTCCAACATGGACGGTAGGGGAGAGAATCGAAGTTGAAATGGCTGTGGGAATTAGTATTTGGTAACTTTTAATACTTTTTTTGATAGTGGATGCTGATACAAGTATTCCGTAAGTTAAGCGACAAACATTGATCACAATTATTTTTTGAGGGTTGATAACCAATAAAAAGCGATTAGCTTTGTTGGAGTACAGGAATTGAATTGTGAGTGAGAAACTGGCAAATAAAGCAGAGCGGTAAAAAGTACAAATGAGCGCTTCTAGGGTTCCGGTTTGAGCAATTGAAACTCAAGCGACTGGTCCAAGAGAAGCAAGCCACCTTGAAAACATAAAGTTTCCGCGTTGGTTTGGGAAGCTCTTCAGGTAGCTACACGGCGGGAGAAAAGCCCGGGAGGTAAATGATAGTTCGCTAACTATCGTTACTGTCCTGGGTTTTTTATTTTTCTGCGTTAAAACGTTGAACATCAACAGCATCGACTAGAACATAGCAATTGTAGTCAATGATACAGCCGCACTAACGACTCACTAAGCATTAATGAGTAACAACCACGCTGTTGGGAGATGGGGGGAAGTTTATGAAAATTCGCAAGTTGCTGTCTTTGCTTTCTGTATTTTTGCTTAGTTTGGCGATCGCAGTGAGTTGTACTCCTTCCCCACAAACAGGCAGTACTGGCTCATCTGCAACAGCAGGAGCGCCCATTCAGCTAGGGTTCAGTGCGTGGCCAGGTTGGTTTCCGTGGCAAATTGCACAGGAGGAAAAGCTGTTTGAAGCGAATAACGTCAAGGTAGATTTAAAGTGGTTTGATGGCTATTTAGATTCCATCAATGCCTTAACGGCTGGTCAATTAGATGCCAACTCTCAAACGCTTAACGACACTATCAGCTCAGTTGCCGCAGGAGCGGATTTAGTCGTTGTCTTAGTCAATGATAATTCGACAGGCAATGACAAAATTATTGTCCGCGAAGGAATCAACAGTATTGCTGACCTTCAAGGGAAAACTGTTGCTGTAGAAGAGGGAACGGTTGACCATTTTCTCCTCCTTTTGGGGCTAAAAAAGGCAGGACTGTCTCCCGATGATGTCAAGATTCAACCCTTAGAAACTGGGGCAGCAGCGGCAGCGTTTGTCGCCGAACAAATTGATGCGGTTGGAGTTTTTGCTCCGTTCACAAGCAAAGCACTGGAACGACCGGGAAGTAAAGAATTATTTAGCTCAAAAGACTTCCCTGGTGCAATTCCCGACCACCTTGTTGTCAGCCGAAAACTAATTGATGAAAGACCGCAAGACGTACAAGCTCTCGTGAATACCTGGTTTGCCACTCTCGGTTTCATGGAGAGTAATGCCGGGGAATCCCTGAAGATTTTGACGAAACGCGCTGGTGTTACGGCTGAAGAGTATAAGGAGTACGATGCGGGAACCCAAGTCTTTAGTATTGAGGAAAATTTGAAGGCATTTCAACCCGGAAATGATATGACATCCTTACCCTATGCAGCCGAGGAAATTAGCAAGTTTTTGGTGGAGGTTGGGATGGTTAAGGAAAAACCAGATGTTAGCAAGATATTTGACGATAAATTCGTCAAAGCTTACGCCAATAAATAGAATACTTAGAAGGTCGTAGGTGTTATAGCGGTTCTCAAATGATTGAAGTACGGGCGGGTTTATCGGATTGAGTCATGAGAAGCAAATATCTCGATGAAACCCGCCCCTACGACTCCTGAATCTAGGTGTATTTCACAAGGATGAGAATTGCTATAGGTAGCCGATACTAGATGAAAAGCGTCCAAAATAGAGAAGTTCAGAGGTTGCTGTATATTTTTCAATACTTTTTTAAAATCTCTCTTCCCCTAAAACTTAACACCTAAACTTTAAAACTCTAAAACCTAAAAATGCCGCTCATCATGACTCAATCTCCTGAGTATTTAACTCCTAGCAATGCCACTCGTTCCTATAAGATGCTATCGCCAACCGTTTTTTGGCGGATTGCTGAAGATATTCCCCAAAAACTGACCTGGAGCTTGATGGCGTTGTCCATTGGGATTCCCTTGATCTTGTGGCTGCTGATTTCTAGTTCTGGGCTGGTAAAGCCTCTCTTTTTACCAAGTCCGCTGCAAGTTGTGGAGGCATTTCAAAGCCTTTGGACAAGTGGCGATTTGCCTAAAGATATTCTCTACAGCCTCTTTCGGGTTCTCAGTGGTTTTCTCCTTGCCGCTACCGTTTCAATTCCTATAGGAACACTGATGGGAACCTTCCCCAGTATTCGGGCATTATTAGAACCCATTATTGGAATTGTTCGATACATGCCTGCTCCGGCATTTATTCCCCTGCTAATTCTTTATTTTGGTATTGGAGAAACGCCTAAAATTTTACTGATATTTATTGGAACTTTGTTTTTTTGTTTTCTTTTGGGAAG
>JAIUYC010000357.1 GCA_020216575.1 Coleofasciculus sp. S288
ACTGGCGAAGGGTTTGGTGATGTGAGCTATTCTCTACGGGAAATACCGCCCGAACCTGAACCTGAACCTGAACCCGAACCCGAACCTGAACCTGAACCTGAACCTGAACCCGAACCCGAACCCGAACCTGAACCCGAACCCGCTACTATTCCTGAACCAAGTCCTGTTACAGGTCTTTTCCTTGTTGGTTTAAGTTTACTCTTGAAAAAAAGGTTCTCCCTATAGGCAGGACAAAATAAACCCCGCTGTTCAAAAAACCAGCGGGGGTAAACTGCATCTTTATTAATTCCTTTAAAAAGCCAGAAATATTACGCAATTAGTAACAAAAGTTCACTAAATTAAACCGATTAAGCTGTTTCCAACCAATCAAAAATTAAATCTAACTGCTCTAACGTTACTAGTCCATACTGCCAAAGAATCATCGGCACGAGATTGGGAGTATCCGGATGATGGCGCACAGCTAGTTCAATAGAAGCTGCTGGAAGGGATAACTCCTCTTGTAAGAAGCAAAGTAACTGTTGGAGTGATGTAGTTTTCATTGTTCTCGTCGATGTTGGGTGAAACATAGAAGCATCCTAGTTCTATAGATGGGATTAAAAAACAGCAAATTTCGGTAATTTTTATTTTAAGAGTGATGAGGATCTAAGTGTTTTCTCGGTTTTTTGATTTCATTGCTTTACAAATCGACTAAAAACAAAGGATTCATCGGGTAGCCTCATCACAACTTGGAACTGCTAACTAGTACCGCAGCCAAAGTCAAAATTCAAAAGGCTTATATGGCAAATGTTTTAGTGGTTTTGAAGGGTAGCTTTATTTCTGCCGTGATGTACTAATAGGCGATCGCGTTTCTTAACACCTGACTGACTGGCTTGAATGTACGGGAGTAGGGAGAAAAATAGACATGATGCACATTGACTGATCTGATTCATGCCTTAATGTAATCAAGTTAATTGAAGAAATACTTATGCTTCTTCACCTGTAAGTGCTACTCACTAGGGTGAAATGACACTCACCCAACTGGGTGAGTGGATACCTGCCACAATGCAACGTGTAGGCGTAAAAGCTATAAAATTAAATCCTTAAGTTTGAATTGGAGTGAAGTAACTTGACTGCTCATGCCGAAAAGTTTGACCCCTCAAGTTGGCATGGCAACCTCAACTTGGTTTTTGCACGTCACCAAGGTGCGACTCAGCTAATTCACACTCAGGTGCAAGCGCCCTTGAAGGTACAGCGTCCTTTTTATCCAGAGGGAGAAGCCGTGTGCCATAGTGTAGTGTTGCATACGGCGGGAGGAATTGTGGGAGGCGATCGCCTTTCTCAAACTGTTCACCTTTCTCCCCATGCCCATGCCTTAATCACAACGGCTTCTGCTGGTAAGGTGTATCGCAGCAATGGGAAAGAGGCGAGACAATCCATTCAGATCCAAGTAGACGACAGGGCGTGTTTAGAATGGTTGCCCCAGGAAACAATTGTATTCAATGGAGCAGTTTATCGGCAGGAGTTGCGGGTAGAATTAGCGCCACATGCGAGTTGGCTGGGTTGGGAGATTACCCGATTCGGGCGCAGTGCTAGGGGAGAGATGTTCTTGCAGGGAGAATGGCGATCGCATACTGAAGTATGGCAGCAAGGACGCCCTCTTTGGATTGATCGGCAATGGCTTCTAGGAGGGGAAGAAATTTGCAACAGCCCTCATGGTTTGGCAGGACAACCGATTGTGGCAACTCTTGCTTGGCTGGGGCAACCGGTGCCAGCGGAAATTGTAGGGAAAGCCAGAATGCTTTGGAAGACAGAAGAATGTCAAGGAGAAGCAGGAGTTACTCCGCTAATATCAGGGCTATTGTGCCGATATCGTGGCTGTTCAACCTCTGAGGTGAGAAACTGGTTTACGGATGTCTGGCAGCTATTGCGTTTATCCTTTCTAGGACGCCCTAGCTGTCCACCACGAGTTTGGCAGAAGAATTAAACGTAGGTGTTAGGTGAATCTTCTGGCAAGCTAAAACCTGAAACCTGAAACCAAATCCTAAAACCCTATGCAACTGACGCCCCAAGAAAAAGATAAACTGCTAATTTTCACTGCCGCCCTCTTAGCAGAACGACGCAAAGACAAAGGCTTAAAACTGAACTATCCAGAAGCTGTTGCTTACATCTGTGCTGCCATTTTGGAAGGGGCGAGAGAGGGTCGTTCGGTGGCAGATTTAATGAGTTACGGAACAACCCTTCTGACGCGGACTGAGGTGATGGAAGGGGTGCCAGAGATGATCCATGAAGTGCAAGTAGAAGCGACCTTCCCCGATGGGACAAAATTAGTGACCGTTCACAATCCGATCCGTTAGACGTTAGAGAGTTTTGACTTTTAACGTCTTAAGCAACGGTACTCGGTTTTGGGGCACGGTGACAGGGATAGTTTAGCTTGAGGCTGATTGTTGATCATGCCGTGCCCTTACAAACAACTTGAATTGACCTCGAATGAAACGTGCTGTCTTATACAGCGGCGAACACTTAGGAGTTTCTTTCGTCACAGTTTCCTGCCTGTGGATACTGGAATTCAGAAAAACTTAAGTTCGGTTTCGATAAGGGTGTCCTTCAGAAGCCAACTCATCAGCGATCGCTCTCAATACATAAGCTAACCCTTCATTTGACAACAGGTTCATCTGGGCAATGATAAAGTCTGCTAGATGAGTGCTTTGAGACACTACAATTAGACCCGATTCTTTACCCAGCAATCTTTCCACCAATTCAGCTTTTTCATCAACAGATAGCTTTTGAGCCTCTTGCAAAAGAGCCTCAAGATTGCTAGAGTGGCAATTCATCTCAGATAATTCACTGTCATACATTGTCTGACACACTCCAATTAATTTCCAATCAATGGAGGGATTATAAAAGCACGTTTTCTGATTTTGTAACCGTAAATTTACTGAAACGGGTAGGTTGGCTGCGATCGCTCTGTGTAATTTCGCGAATCTTTTGAACCTACTGTCTCATGGATTCGAGGGGAAAAAAGCCGATTTTTCCATTGCTTTGTCTTAAGTAGATGGGCATAAATAAACGTAACTTGTTTTTTCCTATGCCCTATGCCTCATGCCCCATGCGCAGCTCTCACCAGTGATGTTTAATTTCACCGACCTACTTAGCATTGATCGAATGTCTGCTGGTTCAAATCTATCTTGAGATAGTTTTCAGTCTTCACACAGCAGAATGTGCTACGAAAAAGCAATTCAATTCATTTGGCTGAATCCTGCTCTACTGGCAACGTTACGATAAACTCTGCCCCCTGACCTAGTTGGGAAGCGAGTTCGATTTTGCCGTGATGCTTTTCAACAATCTGATAGCAAATTGCTAACCCCATTCCGGTCCCTTTCCCGATAGGCTTAGTCGTGAAAAATGGATCGAAAATTTTATCTTTGATTTCTGGGGCAATACCCGATCCATTATCCCGAATCCGTATCTCAAATTGATTAAAATTAATCAGTTTTGTCTGAATAACAATCTGGGGTTGAGGAAATTTATTATCTAAAAGTTCATCAAGCGCATTGCTAAGAATATTCATAAACACTTGATTCAACTGAGCTGGATAGCAATCAATTAAGGGTAAAGATTGATAGTGTTTGATAACTTCAATGCCTTGTTTAATCCGATGGTTTAAAACCACTAGTGTGTTTTCAATTCCTTCATGGATATCTACTTTTTTGGTTTCCGATTCATCCAATCGGGAAAAATTTCGCAATGAGAGAACAGTCTGCTGAATGCGCTCTGCCCCAATTTGCAAGGAAGAAATAAGCTTAGGAAAATCTTCACTCAGAAAATTAAGTTCAATTTCCTCAATTTTTGCTTGAATTTCCGGAATGGGCTGAGGATAGTATTGCTGGTAGAGTTGTACTAATTCCAAAAGGTCTTGGGTATAGTGATGGGCGTGGTTGAGGTTGCCGTAGATGAAGTTAACGGGGTTGTTGATTTCATGAGCAATTCCTGCTACCATCTGACCTAAACTGGTCATTTTTTCATTCTGGATGAGCTGTGCTTGAGCGTGCTGCAAATCGCGAATTTGCGTGGCTACCCGTTGGATAAGTTGATTGAGAGAGGCGGCTAAAACCCCAATTTCATCTTCGGTTGTCACGAGGGCTTGTAAGTCATAATTCCGTTCTTGAGCAGCTTGTTTGGCGACTTGGGTGACAGCTTTGATGGGACGAGCGATCGCACGACTAGTATACAGGGCTAAAGCAACTGCGATCGCTATAGATAGCAGCATACTAGCGACGATAATGAGGACTCGCAAAACTTTCGCCGCTTTAAATATAGTTTCTGCTTGCTGGCGTTGCTTAGCAGTCGATGCAACTAATTCTTCTAAACTCTTTGAGAGTTCTTCAACCTTGGGAACTTGTTGCTCCTTCAACGTCATCTCTAAAATTTGCTTAATTACCTCAATTTGGCTAGATGTTAGGTTATTAGTATCTAGGTTTTGTAAGAGGGTTTCAACTAACTGGTTGTAAGATTCCAATTCAGTGTTGTAAGTTCGTAACGAGGTTTTTAATCGGACAGTATCGTCTCCTGGCAATCCCCGATAATTTTTTAAGTTGAATTTCAGGGAAGATAGTAGTTGTCTCCCAGTAATGAGGCTATCGCGTAATTGCGTAATTTCTTCTCGCAGACGCGCTGTATTTTGAGCTGTAGTAATTGCCCTTTGCTGATGAACCTTCACTTTCAAAACGGCTTTTTCTAGATGATCCATCAGTTCATAGATTTTCTGAGCATCTCTGACTGTTTCTCTTGCCCTGTCGTCGTAATGTTCTCCTACAATTAGCCCCATGGCAGTTCCCAAAATGGCAATGCTAATTGCTAAAACATATCCGTAGCCAATTTTTTGGCGAATACTCCAACGATGGGTAATCCGATTAAGCCAGATTCCAGGAAGTGCTAGGATACTGTGCCTGGAAATTAAGCTGGATGATTTAGTAACGGCTGAGTTCTTTGGCAAAATGCTAAAATCTAGGGGCTGCATGGATGAGGGCAAATCAAACACAGGGGGTTCGATCTAGATCAAAACACTGATCAGGAAAACCTTGCCAGCAAAAGTCCTTAAATGTGTTGCCTTGACACAACGCCTACTTAGGCTGCTAATCCTAACCAATCACCAATCAAAGACATAAGCAGTTAATCGTCAAACCACTGTCTTTGCAAAATATCAGTCCGGTGTGTCAGTCATGTGAAGTTGATATTTCAACTCTTCTTCTCTTGCCTACTCATAGCCAGCAACAGTTTGCCATTCGATCTGGAAAGAAAGACTAATCTTTAAATATGTAACTGCTCACCGCAACTGCGTTGAGGTGAGCAGTTACCAGGAAATGGCAGGGCAAGAAGTTGTCTTAGACATGAACACTGGCGATCGCATTCCAGGTCATGCTATTAGCGAAGGAACAATGCTTGCGCTCGGAAATTACGCACCTTATACCTGGGAACTGATCCGCAATTTCCAAGGTGGAAACGCTCTGTTTACCTTTTCCAACACTCTAATTAAATGCGGGAAAGAACAGCAAAAAGTCATGTATAT
>JAIUYC010000358.1 GCA_020216575.1 Coleofasciculus sp. S288
CTTGAAAGTGAGGAGTCGGGAGTCGGGAGTCGGGAATGGGAAATACCACTTTCATTCATGGCTGTGAATTTTTTTCATCGGGACTGCCTTGGAGCCTTCTGCCTTATTTTCAGATTAGCGAGGGTGAAACTCCACAACATCTTGTCTGATCAAGATATCGTAATTGCTGTAAAAGTCTTGACCAAGCAGTCCAAACTCTAAGTCAGGACTACCAATTGCCACGGGAACATCCCTGGCTACAGCCCCATTAATGGAGATGGACTGTACCCTGCCAATCGGAAACCTGATTCCCTTGGCACTGGCGGTATCGGCTATCACTTCGCCCTCTGGGACAACGCCCAGGCTTTTCGCCATTGGCTGAGTGATGACAGTACCGCTAGCCCCCGTATCGACGATCATCTCAAATGTTTGTTTGCCGTTAAAGGTAACGTCAACCACGGGTGTCCGACCGGCACGACGCTTAATTGGGGCTTTAAACACCTGTGGGTTACCCGTTTTCGTCTCCGGTTCTGGCGTTGATGCTGGTGAATTGCCCGTTTGAGTTGAGGAAGGGCTGACGGGTTGAACGTCTGTTGGGGGAGCAACGGCAACGGTAGTTCTTGTAGGGGAATTGGGACGAGGACGAGTGGCTTGTTGTTTGGCGATGTCTAGATTGCGCTCGTATTCGGCAATTTTAGATTGAGCGCGAACGTGATAAGTACTCGATGATGGTACTCTCTTTAACAGTGCGATCGCCTCTTGCCAGCGAGTGGCAACGAGTAGCCAATCGTTAGGAGACTGAGCCGACTGACTGATGGTAGCGGCACTGTAGGCAGCATCGAGTGCTTGTTCGTAAGCGTCTTGGGGGGCAAGCGTGGGTTGAGTGATGGGTGTCGCTGCTGGCTGAGGCTCAGGGGATGGATTGACGGCAGGGCTGGGAGTCACGGAAACAGCGACGGGTTGCAGGGCTTCATCCGGACGCCACAAGGCATTGATGCCACTGCAAGACTGATTCATCAAGGCTAGAGTCCCTGAAAGCAGAAAGATAGCGGCGCGATCGCGAGAAAACATGGGGGGTTCTTGGGTCATAGGCTGTCTATCTTTCATAGTACTTACGTACCTCTTAGACGCGCAGGCGATAGCCAACACCTCTCACCGTCTCAATGCGATCGCTCCCTAATTTCCTCCTCAAGTGACCGACATAAACATCTACAATATTGGAACCAGGCTCGTAGTCATAACCCCAGATGCGATTCAGCAACTGCTCTCGACTTAGTACTTGCATCGGGTGGCGTACAAATGTCTCTGCCAAGATAAACTCGCGGGCAGAAAGCTCGACTAAGCGATCGCTAACCCAAACTTGGCGGGTGAGCAAATCCAAGGTAATGTCGCCGACTCTAAGCTTTGTGTCCTCCTTAACTCTGGGTTGATGGCGGTTGCGCAACTGTACGCGGATTCTTGCCAGTAGTTCTTCAAACCGAAATGGTTTTGTGATATAGTCATCCGCTCCACCTTCCAGTCCGGCAACGGTATCATCAACGCCATCACGGGCAGTCAGCACAATAATCGGCAGATATTCGCCTCGACCTCGTAACTCCTCCAAGACGACTAACCCATCTTTATCAGGAAGCCCCAAGTCCAGAATCAACAAATCAAACTCTTCACTGTTCGCCATCTGAACGGCTTCGCGACCATTCTTTGCCACCAATGTGGTGAACCCATGAGCTCGTAGTCCGGCTTCCAAAAAGGCGGTGATACGAAGGTTGTCTTCGACGATGAGAATCTGGTTCATCGGCAGCAACGTCTTGAGGAGAAACCAAGGGAATCACAAGGATGAACGTAGACCCGACACCAAGGTGACTCGACAGTTCAACCCAGCCCGAGTGAGCTTGAGCGATCGCTTTTACAATTGCCAATCCCAAGCCAACCCCCTCGCTGGAATCGTCCTGATGGGTAGCGCGGACAAAGCGTTCAAAGATTCGCTCTCGATCTTCAGGGGCAATCCCTTCTCCAGTATCTCGCACCCAGAAATACGCATACCCATCCCGTACAGAGGAGCCAAGCGTAATCGTATCTCCCTCTTTCGTATGCCGGATTGCATTTTGAACTAAATTCATGACGGCTTGGGTAAAGCGCTGGCGGTCAACCACAACGGGACTTAACCCCTTGCTTTCCAGCCGCCAATCTCGATTTGCCAAGGCTCGTGCTTTGAAGTAGAGTTCTTCTGTCAGCCAATCCAATTCTTCTGGCTTGAGTCTTAAAAAATCCGGGCGCTCGGCTTTCGCCAGAACCAGCAAGTCATTGACGAGGCGATTCATCCCCTCTAACTCATCCATGACAAGAGCGATCGCTTCTTGTTGCCGTTCGGGGTGGTAATTGAGCAGTTCCAAATGACCTTGAATAACGGTAATCGGCGTCCGCAGTTCGTGGCTGGCGTCTTTAAGAAACTCTTGCTGACTGGCAAACGCCAATTGCAGGCGATCGAGCATGTCATTAAATGTAACGCTCAGCTCCGCAATCTCATCCGTTCCTTGAACGGGAATGCGTTGAGTCATATCAGACTCGGTAATCGAACGAGCCGTTTGGGTGAGCAAGCGCAGGGGAGAGAGTACTCGTCCAGCCATTATCCACGCGAGCCATGAGAATAAAACCAACACGACCATCGTGACTTGGATCAGCAAGACAATCGTCTCTTGATTCGTTTGATACTTGGGTGTTGAATCGTAAACAGCCACCAGTACCCCACGAGTTCCTGTACTTGTTGCGATCGGTTCTGCCATATAGCGAATGGGACCTTTGGGAGTGACGAGCCTCGTGTGTTTCGTCTGGTTTAGCTGAGCCAATTCCTTCACTAAGTTTGGATTTTGAACGAGAAGGTTTGGCAGTGAAGTAGGGCTAGATTTATAAAGTTGACCATCGAGTAGCGCGAATACTGACTCATTTGTCGTTGGTACGTAGCTGGCTAGAAATTCGTCGAAAAGGGCAGCAACATCATTCCGGTTGAGTTGGTTAGAGTTTCGCGTCTGCTGATCCACTAGAAGTTGAAATCGTTCTACCTCTCGAACTAAGGATTGTTCAGCTTTTGTTCGCAGTGAGGCACAGAAAATTTCGCGAGTTGCCAGGATAGAAACCAATGTAGTAAAGGCAGTGAGGAAGAAATACCAGACTAAAATGCGGGTTCGGGTTCCACCAAAAATTCGCTGCCATCCATGCCGTTGGTTGATTTTTGCAGTTTTAGGAGTGCGATCGCTTGTTGTAGACATTTCTGTTTATCCTCCCCTTGAAACTGATTTTCCCCGAATCGCACTGACAATACGCCGCCAAGTCGCTCGGACGACTTTCCACTGATCTATACCATGCAAGGCAATAAAAGCAAGAAACGTGTAGGTTAGCCAAAAATGCAGGTTTCTCGCCAGTTCAACCACCGCTTGATTTTCAGGAAAAATATCCGGCAGCGTAATACCAAAGAAGGGGACATTCCCACTTTGATACGAGTTGGAGAGGAAGAACCCACTGAGGGGAACTGCTAGCATCAACAGATATAGAACAGTATGCAGCGCGAATTTTTTCATCCATTCATTCGTCAACGTGGGTAAGCGTCGCGTATACTTGCGCCACCACACTTGCAGGAGAATAAAAATTCTCCAAGTTAGTAACCCCATTGTCAGCGCTCCCATGGATTTATGGAAGTTGTAGAATGCATCTTGTACTGGCGTATCTTCGGGGAGGTTAATCATTAAAGTTCCTCCCGTAAACAGCACTAAATAGCAACCTGCCATCAACCAATGCATCGACATTAGTTGCTTGAAAGCCGAAGTTTTTCTGGGTTTAGCGACGGTTTCTAAGGTACTCATGGAAGTTTTCTGCTTAGCACTAACTGGGTTGGTACTACCATGAGTTATTGTCGATAGGCTGCGTGAATCACCAGTGAAGCTTTTATGAAAGATTTTTCATTATTGGAGCATTTTGCCCTGTAATTGGTCGGATTACCGCAGGACTGGCATCTTGCCTATCAGTGGCATGGTGTAGGCGCGACAAATCATAGCATTTGGTGTTATGAATGTCACATCTGTAGGGGCGGGTTTAGGGGTTTAATTAGGGCATACACCCATAAATTCTGTTCAAAACCCGCCCTACCCACTTGTTTCCTAACTGAATACTATGAAATTTAAATGCACAACAGTTTAGGGAAGATGGAGAAGTTGAAAAAGGGAAAGGTTTTTCTCCCCAATCTTTCTCATCATCCATGCAACTTGAATGCCGATTAGCTTACTTAGACTTGGGCGTCCGAGGCCATTGGGAGCGCAAGGGGCTGAGTATCCGGTTGAGAATTCGTAACTGCTCCGCCGTACCCATGCAAATGAGCAAATCTTCTGGCATTAATTGAGTTTCACCGGTTGGTCCGGCAATGAGAATGCCATCCGCACGTCGAATAGCGAGAACCAGTGCTCCAGAGTGCGATCGCAACCGTGCTTCCCTCAAAGTTTGCCCTACCATTGGACAAGCGTGGGGGTCGAGCAAAAATTCTTCTAGATAAAAAGAGCGATGACGTCCCGTGAGGATACCATCCATAAAATCCAGTACTTGGGGTCTAAGTGCTGCTGCTGCCATGCGCTTGCCACCGGTAATGTAAGGAGAGACAACCGCATCCGCCCCAGCCCGTTGCAACTTTGTCAATGCTTCTTCTGTACTCGCACGAGCAATGGCTCGGACTTCGGGGTTGAGGGTTTTTGCCGACAGCACCGTGTAGAGATTTTCGGCATCCGAGGGCAGCGCTGCCACCAAACAGGTTGCCCGCTCAATTCCCACCTTTAAAAGTGTTTCATCCAGAGTGGCATCCCCTTGCACCGCAATGTAATCCATATCCAACGCCTCTGCTATCTGCTCGGCTTTGTAATCTACGATCACAAACGGGATACTCTCAGACTTAAATTCCGAGGCAATCTGCCGCCCAGTCCGTCCAAATCCACAAAGAATGTAGTGATCCTTCAAAGAGTCCAGCAATCGCCTGCGCTGCCTCAATCGCTGTCCTTCTTGAAAGTACCCCTGAATCACTGCTTCTGTAAAGCGATTCACGATGTAACCAATACTGACAACGCCCATCAAAATCAGAGAGATAGTGAAGAGTCGTCCGCGATGACCGAGAGGATTTGTTTCTCCATAGCCAACAGTTGCCAGAGTAATTACGGTCATGTAGATTGCATCTGACCACGACCATCCTTCTACAAAGCGATACCATAACGTGCCAATTAGGGCAACTGTTAAGAGAGCGAGCGCCCCAACAATCAGCTCCTTCTGCAAGCGTCGATATTTTTGCTCAAGGGTTGAAGGCACCGCCTATCCATCATCAATTCTACAAAGACGGGTGAGAGAAGCTTCAAGACTATATCATTGAACGTTACCCATATTAAGCTCAGAAAGTAGCAAAATTTACAGCAGCACCGACTACTGGTATTCTCCTCACTCATGAACAGGACTTACGCAACTGGCTATGCTACCCGCTACATGTAGGGGCAAGGCATGCCTTGCCCCTACAAAGGTGATGTATTAAGGCAGAAAAT
>JAIUYC010000359.1 GCA_020216575.1 Coleofasciculus sp. S288
GATTCTTGGTTGGAGCCGTTAAAATCTCTTATTTTCGTTAGGTTAAACCGCCGAATTTATTAATTTCGTAGGTATTGTTACAACTTGCTTAGAGGGTTATCAAAAAAGGTGTCCGATTTCTAAAATTCTCTCTTTTGAATTATTCTTGATTCAATTTTCAGTAATATTTGTATTTCTTATGAAAGGTATTTACCTCCTTATCTATCTCTTCTGATAGAGTGACTGATCTTCAATTAATAAACTGTCCAAAGCCAAGTTATGTGGCTTCAAGGGCTGAAATTGTAGCTAGTGTTACAGATTATTTCGTGACATGAATATTTTGCATTAACAGAATGCTATTTTTACATTTCATGGGAGCTTGAAAAAATTGAAAGAAATCGACAGCATGGGTTTCGCCATTTTGAATTTTGAATTGCTTATAACAGCTATTAGGTATCAGGTGGGGAACGTTCCACACCCAATACCCATAGTTGAAATCTTCAGTCTTATGTCAGTCTCGCTCTATCAGTAGAGTAGGTACTTCTGTTAGTTCCACCTCTGGCGCTTCACCCTCGTGGTGTTCGGCAAAGGAGCCTTTGGGTTCTTTGAGGAAGAACCAGCATAGGAAGGTAACAACCAGGGCTGTGATTCCTAACGTTTGGAAGAAAATCCGGTTTCCGACATCACCTTCTGGTAACAAGCTGAACATTGTCAGATAAGCTACGGCTCCCACGTTGCCATAAGCACCTACGTTACCAGCGACCTGACCCGTAATCCGCCGCTTGATTAAAGGTACCATTGCGAAGGTAGACCCTTCGCCGGCTTGGACGAAGAACGAGCAAGCCATTGTCAGGATAACTGCGAGCGGTAGCCACCAAGTTCCTGTGACGCCACTCATCATTAGGTAGCCAATTCCCATGCCACCCGTCAGTACAGTCATCGTCCACTTGCGGCTGCCTAGAGTATCAGAGATTAAGCCACCACCCGGACGCGCTGCCAAGTTCATGAAGGCATAGCTGGCGGCAATCATCCCAGCTAACTGCTTGCTCAATCCGAAGGTGTTCTCAAAGAACGCTGGGAGCATGGAAACCACGGCAAGCTCAGAACCGAAGTTAACTACATAGGTGAGCTCTAAGAGAGCAACTTGAGTGAAGGTGTAGCGATCCTCTGCTGGATAGCGCTTTTTGCCCGTCATCAGGTCTTTGTTGACATCCCAGCACTTATAGGCTTGGAACAGATACAGACCTAACAATCCTAGATAGGTAATCGCTAACCCAGTTCCATCCAGCAAACCGACTTTGCCCAAGCGCCAAGCTAGAACACACAGAATTCCCACTAAGGGGATATTCATCAGCATCAAAAACCAAAAGTCTCTCTTAGAGGTAACTTCTAAGCCACCATGACGCTTGGGTTTTTGATAGACTTTGCCGGGAGGTGTATCTTGGACATTGTTGAAGTAAATGACGCCATAGACAGCAGCGATGATACCAGTCAGTGCGATCGCAACTCGCCAGTTAATCGCACCTCCTGCCCCAAATGTGAGCACTGCCGCCACTGTTGGCAGGGTAAACGCCGCTGCCGCAGAACCAAAGTTACCCCAGCCCCCGTAGATGCCTTCTGCTGTCCCAATTTCTTTGGGAGGGAACCATTCGGCAACCATGCGGATACCAATCACGAAACCCGCACCAACAATACTTAGAGCCAAGCGGCTGATTACCAATTGGCTAAAGTTTTGGGCAAGGGAGAAGATGATACAAGGAATTGCTGCATACATGAGCAGCAGCGAGTAAGTAATCCTTGGTCCAAAACGGTCTAATACCATGCCAATGATGATCCGCGCTGGCACTGTCAAGGCAACGTTACAGATAGCCAGCGTCCTGATTTGTGCCGCCGTTAAACCCATATCTGCCTGTACGGCTGTGGCGAGGGGAGCTAAGTTGAACCACACCACAAACGACAGAAAGAAGGCAAACCACGTCATGTGTAAGATGCGGTATCTGCCACGAAATGTCCATAATTCTTTGAGCATCTGTTACCCTCCTCTACGAAAACTGGAACACTATCGAATGTTTTGACCGAGAAACTAGGATTGATAATTTGAATTGAATTCCCTGATTTTTAGCTATTTCCCTTATCAGAGAATCATCCTGTCCTGCTAGCTTAATGAGCCATTTGAGGTAGGCAGGTTTATTCCTCTGTAAAAGCCGCATAAAGCTGGGTTCCTTAATTCGTGAATCAGTTCACTTCAGATTAATGAACCCGATTAACTCGCTTTGTAGATTCTGTTACAAAGGATAAGTTTCAGCTATTAAATCTACCTTTTGGATGAGTAAACTTCCTAGGCTCTATACCTGTAAAACACTTTAGTCGTGTAGCTCTTCCTGGGGAGAATAAATTGTTCTGGGTCTAAGGCAAGGCTGGAGATAGTGAATTTTCGTCCCGCTTAAAACCTGTATCCCTAATTTTGCAGTTGAGCTGCATCTTAGAGCAATCTCCTATTAATGAGTTGAATACACCTAGGTAATAGAGCTTCTTTCTCAAGAGTAGCTTTGGAGAAAATAGTGAATTGGGGTAATTATGGGATTCAACTTCTCCCATAAAGCTGTTGATTGATGGTGGAAGTTTCAGGTCGTTTCTCGGTTATTGTCGCTCTTAAGAATTACACCCTTCAAGAGGTTGTTTCGTATATTTTGATACCGAAGGGCAGTTTTTATGAATTTAATACATTGAGGTTATTCGTTTTCTGCATTAAAAGACGATTTCAATCGGAATTGAAGAAGGTCTAAAAAAAGTAGGTTGGGTTAAAGAACAAAACTCAACCTTGACAGTCAAATGGTTGGGTTAAGCGTCAGCGAAACCCAACCTACGAGTCAGAAACTTTGGTGATGATGTACTAGTATTTATCTCTCATTTTCAGGAGAAAGAGCAGAGGAGCGGTCGCTGTTTTTGGATATGGATGGTTTGGGAATAGATCGCTGGATTGACAAACAGCAAAGGTTTTCCTCCACAGCCGCCAAATCCATGCAGTTGAGAGTAGCGGCGCTCCTTCTGCCAACAACCGATGGTGAACTAACCATGCCTATTCTGCTGCATCGTCATGCGCATAGCGGCGATACAGAAAGTCAAGGGCATAGTTGCGCAATTCGTAATACTGTGGGTCTTCCATAATCCGAACACGCTTTCTAGGGCGACTGAACGGCACGTCTATCACGTCACCAATGTGAGCGGCTGGTCCATTGGTCATCATGACGATGCGATCGGCTAAGAAGAGTGCTTCATCAATATCATGCGTAATCATGAGGACAGTAACTCCGTACTCTCTCCAGATTTTCAGCAGTTCTTCTTGTAACTCTTCTTTGGTAATGGCATCTAATGCCCCAAAAGGTTCATCCAAAATCAAGATTTCGGGACGAATGGCTAAGGCGCGTGCGATCGCAACTCGCTGCTTCATCCCTCCCGAAAGCTGCGACGGCTTTTTATCAGCCGCTTCCGTCAGTCCCACCATCTCCAGAAGTTCCGACACCATTTCCTTCTTCTTGGAGTGAGGTCTGTCAGTATAAACGGCATCGACTGCCAAGTAAATGTTTTCAAAGGCACTCATCCAAGGCAGCAAGGAGTAATTCTGGAACACCATCATCCGGTCGGGTCCAGGTTGGGTGATGCGCTTGTTTTTCAGCCGTACCTCACCGTAAGTCGGTTGCTGGAAGCCCGCCACCATGTTCAGCAGCGTTGATTTACCACAACCAGAGTGACCAATCAGGCAAATAAACTCGCCTTCATGAACGGTGAGATTAACGCCAGTGAGAACGGTGTAGGGACCTTCTGGCGTGGGATAAACCTTGGCGACATCCTCAATTTGAAGTAAGGGAGTTCCTTGGGATTTTTGAGCTTGGGTTTGGGATATTTGAGGGAAAAGGGTGTTGCTGTTGATGCCAGTCATGATGATAGAGGGAATGGTGTTAGGAGTGATGAGTTTGGAGCTATGAGTGATGAGTTTGGAGTTAGGAGTTATATCATCGCTACTAAGTAATACCACATCTGTTACGATTGCCCCTTTTTGAACAAATCACAGAGGCACAGAGTTCACTCCAGGAGAGAAGATGGAGGGAATTAAAAGATAAAAGGGGTTATGGATGTGGATTTGGTATTAGTACCCGAACGTCTTTTTAGACAACTGGGGCAGCGAAAGCATCGATGTCTACTTCTTCGACACGGATTTGACGTTTGATTTCTAGGCTTTCGAGGTAGTTAAGGGGGTCGTCAGGGTCAAAGACAGTGCCGTCAAACATGTGAATTGGGCCGCGATCGTGTCCGATATCCACAAGATCCAATTCCCGTGCTGCCTGACCAAACAAATCAATTCGCCGCACTCGATCCAAAACGCTGACCCAGTTTTTCGGGAATGGGATAATGCCCCAACGAGCCAGTTGAGTCAGTAACCATAAGCCCTCGATTTGGTCTGGGTAGTTGGTTTTATCGATGTGGAACTGGTTGTAACGTGGCAGATACTCGGGGGCTTCGCCAGTACCGCGATTGTAGGGATCGATAAAGCCAGGACGGGTGTATTCTGGGGCTGAGCCAACGTACTGGCTTTGTGTTAGTAATCCCAAAATCTCTTCCCGGTTGCGTAGATCATCGCAGTAGGCGCAGGCTTCTAGGAGTGCTTTTACGAGGGCGATATGGGTTTGAGGATACTTGAGAGTCCACTCTTCGCGCACGCCCAGCACTTTTTCAGGATGTCCGGGCCATAGATCTAAATCGGTGGCGATGACAAAGCCTAGCCCTTCGTGGATAGCGCGAGAGTTCCAAGGTTCGCCAACACAGTAGCCATCAATATTGCCCGCCTTTAAATTGGAAACCATCTGCGGTGGTGGAACGACGGTTAACGCCACATCTAAATCGGGATCGATGCCACCACTGGCCAACCAATACCGCAGCATTAGGTTGTGCATAGAGGAGGGATACACCATGCCCAAGGTATGCACTTTATCAGGAGTTGAGGCGATCGCAGTTTTGAAGTCAGCTAGGGTGCGGACGCCTTGGTCGTACAACCGCTTGCTTAGGGTAATCGCATTCCCATTGCGGGACAGTGTTAAGGCTGTAACTACCGGCACCGGGGGCTTATTCCCTGCCCCAACCGTCAGGGTAAGCGGCATCCCTGCAACCATCATGGCAGCGTCTAGGCGTCCTGTGGCAATGCCTTTAGCGATCGCTTGCCAACTGGGTTCGCGATTTAAGGTAACGTCTTCTAACCCGTATTTCTCAAAAAAGCCCTTCTCTTTGGCAACAACTAGGGGCGCACAATCGGTCAGGGGAATAAAGCCAATGTCCAGATTGACTTTTTCTAAACCATTGCGGGCGATGACTTGCACCTTGCCAGCTTTACGCAGCTTCTCTTTCTTCTGCTGATTGAGGAAGTAAATCATCTCGTTGCGTAAGCTGTAGTAGCTGGGATGATTGACTACTTCCAAGCGGTGCCGGGGACGAGGAATTTCTACATCCACGATTTGCCCGATGTGGGACTCTGGCCCATTGGTAAGCATGACAATTCGGTCA
>JAIUYC010000360.1 GCA_020216575.1 Coleofasciculus sp. S288
GATCGCACGTTGCAACTCTCTGGCAGCATCGGCGGTGAAACTGAACGAAACAGAACCCTCGACCAAGTTGAGTGTGAATTGAGAGGAAGCCATAATCAACAAATCTTAATATTAAGAGCTTAATGCTAGAAGATGTAATCAAGTTCCTGGAAAAATCTACCAAAGAATGAGGACACTTAGAGCGAAATTCTTAAAACTACTCTCAAGAAGCTAAGAAAATTCTTGGAAGTAAACAGAGCTGAAATCATTAAATAACAAGGCTTTCAGCCTACTAGCAACTAAAATAAATGCCAGAGACGTTAAGAATTAATTGGGGGGCATCCGTGACGTGATTCAAGATAATCGCTCCGCCGTTCGTAAGGTTTTACTGATTACCCTACTGCTGAATCTATTTGTGATGGCATTGAAGGCAGTGGTGGGATTTGTAACAGGTTCTCTCAGCTTGCAAGCGGATGCTTTGCATAGCGTGACCGACAGTGCGAATAACGTTTTAGGATTAATTGCCAGTCGGTTTTCTTCCCCGCAGCCGGATCGGACTCACCCTTACGGACATCAGAAATTTGAAGCGGTGGGTGCGTTGGGCATTGCCGCCTTTTTAGGTATTGCCTGTTTTGAAATCCTCCAAGGAGCGATCGAGCGAATTTTTCAAGGACTTACCCCAGTCAAAATTTCAGCCCCAGAACTGTGGTTGCTGCTGATTGTTTTGGGGGTGAATATTTTCGTGACCTACTATGAGCGACATGTGGGGCAACGGGTGGGTAGTCCAATTTTGATTGCTGATGCCCGACATACAATGAGTGATGTTTGGGTGACGATTACTGTTCTTGTTGGATCAGTTGGAATTTGGCAAGGACAGGAGTTAAATTTGCCGCAACTTCAGTGGTTGGATGTAATTCTGGCGTTTCCCGTCGCCCTGTTGGTGTTTCACAGTGGTTGGGAGGTATTGAAGGAAAACGTGCCGTGGTTGGTGGATGAAATGGCAATTGCCCCAGAAGCCATTCAGTCTGTTGCCCTGCAAGTTCCCGGCGTGATTAACTGCCATAGTATTGCCTCTCGCGGGATTTTAGGGCGTCAAGTGTTTATTGAAATGCACATGGTTGTAGAGGCTCCAGATGTGGAAACTGCTCATAAAATTACAGAAGATGTGGAAGCTCGTTTAGAAAAACGCTTCGGTCCCGTGCGCGTTTTGATTCACGTCGAACCCCCCGCTTACCAGTCCGACCAACTCACTTTTGATCCAGGAAATTCAGAAAAACACCACTAGTTTTCCACATGGGTTTTCTAGTTTTCCACAGACATTGGCAGTTTTCCACAGAATTTGGTGAGTTTTCCACAAACATAAAGAAAAGCTAATCTCGATGATCGCTTTTCTTAACCCATTCTCAGACAAGCTTTAAGAGTACCACAAAAGTGGCGATCGCACTCAACAATTCCTCTAGTTCATTCCCATCCGAAGAAAAGGTAGGTCAGTAAATCCAAAAATAAGCAATCACCAGCGTAATTGCCGTGATGGGTAAGCCAAAGCGCAGATGCGCAGAAAACGTCAGCGTGTAACCCGATTTAGCCGCAGCTTCCACCACAATTAGATTAGCAACTGAACCAAACAACGTCAGATTCCCCGCGAGTGTTGATGCGGCTGCCAACAGCAACCAGGATTGCGTATCAGTTTTCGCAATCAGGGGTTCGATGATCAGTACGGCTGGGACATTAGAGATTAAATTCGACAGTACAACCGTTCCCCCCAACAAACCCAATGGCGTTTTAGGTAAAGGTGTAAACACCTGTAGCAAGTTGAGCGTTTGGGTGGCGTGGGTGAGAATAAATAAACCGGAAAACATCACCAAAAGATTCCAGTCCACTTGTTTCAACACTCGTTCTGGCTTAACTCGTCGCGTAATCAGTAACAGTGCAGCCGCCGTCAGCGCCGCTTCTCCCAACGGAACGCCAACCGCAAATGCAATTAAAAGTCCTGTGGTAATCGCTAGGGTTTTGATAAACAGGGGTTTGAAGATGCGGTAACGAATCTGGACAGGACTCAGACAGGATGCCGTTGAGCGAACCTCTGGGTACAAAATCCACAATACGCCGATTTGTAAAGCCAAACCGATCAGTGCTACGGGAGTGAGTGTTTGAGCAAATTCTCGGTCGTTAATGGCCTTATTTTGTTATTATATACAGTCTTTAATATTTCAATCTATCTTAGGTTTATTTTCTTGTTTTTAGTAGAAATTATCTTGCGTATACAAGGTATCCAGACTAAAAAAACAGTAGCAAGCCCAAGCGCATAATTACAATGTTCCTCTAAGTTGGAATGTAGACAATAATTAATACTCTATAAGACATGCTATCATTATCTATATGAAAAGTCTGAAGTTCAAACTCTACAGCCATAAGCGGAATAGATATCTTAATCAAGCTATTAATGCTGCTGGAGTTATCTATAACCACTGCATTGCTCTCCATAGACGGTACTATCGAATGTGGAGGAAGCATTTGAACTGTTGTAGACTTCAGAAACACATTGCCAAATTGCGGAAACGCAATCCGTTCTGGCAGTTGGTAGGTTCTCAGGCTGTGCAAGACATATGTCAGCGCATTGAGAAAGCGTATCAACTGTTTTTCAAGCACCATAAAAAGGGAGTAAAAATACCAGGATTTAAGAAGGTCAAAAAGTACAAGTCTTTCACCCTGAAGCAAGCTGGATATAAGTTCCTGGGCGGGAATCGAGTCAAGATCGGAAATCGGGTTTATCAGTATTGGAATAAGCGAGAAATCGAGGGGACTGTCAAGACGTTGACTATTAAGCGAACTCCATTGGGTGAATTGTTTATGGTCATAGTAGTAGACAGTGTTAATGAGCCAGAAGTCACGTTCGAGACAGGTAAAATTGCTGGATTTGACTTCGGGTTGAAGACATTTCTCACTTGCTCTGACGGCTCCAAGATTAAGTCACCTGAATTCCTAAAAGCCTCTCTTAACGATATCCGCAAGGCTTCAAAGCATCATTCTAAAAAATTAAATGGGTCAGCTAATCGGGAACGAGCAAGAAAAAATCTAGTTCGGCAATATGAAAATATTTCTAACCGAAGACGTGATTGGTTTTGGAAGTTAGCACATGAACTGACAAATCAATTTGATGTGCTTTGCTTTGAGACGTTAAACCTGAAAGGAATGCAGCGTCTGTGGGGACGCAAAGTTAATGACTTGGCTCTATCGGATTTTCTACAAATTCTAGAATGGGTTGCATTTAAAAAAAGGAAGCGTGTTATCTATATTGACCGTTGGTATCCCTCCACTAAAACCTGCTCTTGTTGCGGTCATGTCCTTGATGAATTAGACCTTTCGGTTAGAATGTGGCGTTGCCCATCCTGTCACCAAATCAACGACAGAGATAAAAACGCCGCTATAAATATTTGTGCAGTCGGGGCATCGACTGTTCAGTTAGGTGATGTCAGACAGGCGAGAGCCTGCAATCACTGTTTGACCTGAGAATTCCCCGAATTGAATTCGGAGGAGTATGTCAACTACGCTACATTAAGAAAGCTTGCGTTTTTTTTACAAAAAGGACTACCAGGGTTTGAGATGACTAGCTTATCATCGCCGACAGAGGAGAATCGCAACCCGCGACGCGAGAATGACTGGCGACTCTTCCTCAGGTTGGTGCCTTATGCCCGTCGCACGGGACGCCTACTATTGATTTCGATGGGGTTGTTGTTGCCCCTTTCTCTAGCCAGTGCAGTTCAACCCTTGATCATCGGGCAAGCAATTTCTTTAATTCGCAACGAAGAGCAAACCTGGTTTTTTCTCTTTGTGCGATCGCTCTCAGATGGGCTAACAATTCTTATCGGTTTGCTGCTCCTCACTATCGTAATCCGGTTGGTGTTCGTTTCCGTCCAAGGGTTTTTGGTGGTCAAGGTAGGTCAGCAAATGACTGCCTGGATTCGCGAAGACCTTTTTGACCACGTCACTTCCCTGGCAGTGCGATTTTTTGACCGAACCCCAGTAGGGCGGTTGATTACCCGACTCACCAGCGATGTGGAAGCATTGGGAGATGTCTTTTCAACAGGTGCAATTGGGATTATTGGTGATGTCCTCTCGATGCTGGTGATTGCCGTCACCATGTTTTTCCTGCAATGGCAACTGGCATTGATGCTGGTGCTGATGCTGTTACCCGTCACGGGTTTGATTATTTACTTTCAGCAGGAGTATCGCAAGGCGAACTACAAAGCGAGGGACGAACTTTCATCCCTGAACTCGATGCTTGGCGAAAACATCACGGGCATGAATGTTGTGCAACTGTTTCGTCGGGAGCAATTCAATGCTGAGATGTTTCGCACGATTAACAATCGGTACATCCACGAGGTTGATAAAACAATTTTTCACGATTCAGCCGTTTCAGCGACACTAGAATGGATTAGTTTTATTGCGATCGCGGCCGTGCTGTGGCTAGGTGGCGTACTTCTCCTGCGAGACACCCTCAGTTTTGGCGCATTATCTGCATTCATCCTCTATGCTCAACGTTTGTTTGACCCCTTGCGCCGCTTTGCTGAAAAATTCACGATGCTCCAAGCTGGGTTCACGGCAGTTGAGCGCATCAGCGACATTATGAATGAGCCAATTGAAATTCGTGACCCAGAACATCCCACACAGCAACGTTTAATCCAAGCCTCTCAATATAATGGCTCCCGTACCGGAGAAATTCGCTTTGAACACGTTTGGTTTGCCTATAAATCCGATGAATACGTCCTTAAAGACTTACACTTTACCATTCATCCCGGTGAAAAAGTTGCCTTAGTTGGTCCCACAGGAGCGGGTAAGAGTTCAATTATCCGGTTGCTATGCCGCCTCTATGAACCCACAAAAGGACGAATTCTAGTTGACGGGATTGATATTCGCGATTTGCCCCAAGCTGAACTGCGCCGCCATATCGGCGTCATCCTTCAAGAGGGATTTCTGTTTGCTGGTGACGTGAAGAGTAATATCACCCTGGGAGAAACCTACGCATTGGAGGAAATCAAAGCCGCAGCGGAAGCAACCAATGTTGCTAGTTTCATCGAACAGCTACCCCAAAGCTACGATACCCAACTGCGAGAGCGAGGAACCAATCTTTCTGGCGGTCAAAAACAACTCTTGGCGTTCGCTCGGGCAGCGATTCGCAATCCCAATATTCTAGTGTTGGATGAGGCAACGGCAAGTTTAGATGTTGGCACAGAAGCGTTGATTCAACAAGCCTTGGATCGGCTGCTGGAAAACCGCACCGCGATTATTATTGCCCACCGACTCTCGACAATTCGCAACGTTGACCGAATTTTGGTACTCAAACGCGGTCAGTTGGTTGAGTCCGGTAGTCATGAAGAACTGTTGCAGCAGAATGGACTGTACGCGAGTTTATATAAGTTGCAGATGTTGGGGACTTGAGGGGTATAGACTTGCGACCGATGAGTGCGGCAGACTATTGTAGAGAGTTTAATCGAGGACAATTGTGCGAACCGTCATTGCTACGAGGTATGTCA
>JAIUYC010000361.1 GCA_020216575.1 Coleofasciculus sp. S288
AGAAGATTGCCTCCAGAAAATTCATCTCGCTTTTTTGCGAGGTATTGTAGGAGCTTCGTTGCCGCTGGTAGTAGCGCCGATCGTAGCCTGGATCGAACCACCCAAAGAGATCGCTGAACCAGAAGTAGGGGAAAAAGGTTATGCCACCTCCACCACCGGAATGGCTTCTGCCCCCACCGCCTGAATTATTGTTGTCGTTGCTGGCATTCATGCTGATGACGATGATTGCGATCGCCACAAAAATCAGGACAATTGAAGCCAGCAGGACAATCCCGAAGGAAATCCGAATCAGATAGAACAAGACACGCCAGACTTTTTCCCACCATTCCTGCAACTTGAGCCGTAAAAACTTGTTGCGGAGAATGGTACGAAAGTTTTTGGGAAACAGGTAAGCAATCTCACCGGACTCTGCCACTTGTAAATGTCCACCTGCATCAGAGGCGAGAGCCAGTAATCCTTGCTCGGCAAAATTGATATTCAAGCCTGCCCGAGCAGCAACGTCCCCAATGGTGACGCGGTATCCCAACTGCTCGACAGCTTTCATAATCTTGGGGTCGGGAGCCATAGCCAACACCTATAAAATTTTCGCCTACCTCCAGTATAGGATTCTGGCCTTTGCCGACTAATTCTCTGCTAGCGCTCTTGGAGAGGATGGCTGAGGTGCGATCGCATGTGACAGTTGCGTAAGTCCTGCTACTATTTGTGCCTTGAGATAGAACCGATGACTTCAAAGTAGGTATCCTCCCTGATGTTGGAATTTTTATAGACCGTATTTTCACGGATTTTTAAAATTACCTTTTCCCGACATACTAAAAGAGATTGGAAGTGCCTACCGACTGATCAATAGTGCATTGATTGGTTCGTAGCTATCAGTAATTATAGCATTTGTAGGCAGTTAAAACATCCAAATTGTTTGCCTCTCAGCCCTAAAGTGACCGAGTTTTCAACGTCGAATATTTTCTAATGAATACCACTATCCAGAAAGATTCTCCCTTAATCCTTGTCGCAGATGATGATCGGTTCACACGAGCGCTGTTGCGTCAGATCCTGGAACAGGATGGGTATCGGGTTCAAGAAGTAGGAGATGGAGAGCAGTGTATCGCTGCGTACTTAAAAGAGCGACCTGATATGGTTCTCCTAGATGCAATGATGCCCGTCATGGATGGCTTCACTTGCTGCACCCAACTTCAATCCCTTAGCGCCAAGAATTCTTCAAATACCAATTCTCGGCAACCCCTAGCCTACGCGCTAGGTAGGAACTATGCAAACGGGAACGACGACGTCCTAGAGGTTAACTCCTACGAAGCCACTCGGCAAACGCTGGAGATCGCGCCGCCTCATGCGAGTTCTCCGTTGGAAGATGCTATACGCACTCCTGTATTAATGATCACGGGACTAAACGACCAACTATCAGTTGATCGGGCGTTTGCCGCTGGTGCTGTTGATTACGTTACTAAACCCATTCATCCCCCCATATTACGTCAGCGCTTACGCCGTCTCCTTGAAGCTAGTTGGGCAGAGCAGGCGCTACGTGAGAGTGAGAAAAAATATCGCTCAGTGGTGGACAATCTCAAGGAAGTGATTTTTCAGATGGATACTGTAAGGCGATTGACGTTTATCAATCCGGCTTGGACAGAAATTACCGGATTCTCCTTACAAGAAAGCTTGGGCAAGCGCTTTTTGGACTTCATTCATCCAAGCGATCGCCAATTTCATGAACAGCAATTTCAATCCCTGATTGAATGTCAACAAAACGAATGCCGCTACCAAATTCGCTATTTGCCTAAAACCGGAGGTGTGGCACATATGGAGGTGTATGCCAGTCGGTTGTGTACGGATGAGGGTACCCTGATTGGTCTTTCTGGCACGCTCAACGATATCACGGAACGCAAGCGCCGAGAACAGCATCTGAATACAGAACATGCCACGACACGCATTTTAGCGGAGTCGGTGACTCTGCGGGAAGCTACTCCGAAACTCTTGCAAGCGATTTGCTCTAGCTTAGGATGGGAATTCGGTGAACTGTGGAGTGTAGACAGCGAGGCGAATGTACTGCGTTGTGTTGAAACTTGGAATCTGCCCTCACTCATCGAGACATCTTTACAGGAGTTTCAGACGGTAACGGAGGAGATTACCTTTGCGTCTGAAGTTGGGCTACCAGGTTGTGTCTGGGCTAGTGGGAAACCGATTTGGGTTAGTAATGTTATCGAAGAGAATAATTTTGTGCGAGCCGAAGTAGCGGCAAAAGTTGGGTTGCACTCCGCCTTGGCTTTCCCAATTCTGGCTGGGGATGAGAGGTTAGGTGTCATGAGTTTCTTCAGCCGCCAGATTCAGCAACTGGATACCGATTTACTCAAAGTCATGGGGGCGATTGGCTCCCAAATCGGTCAGTTTGTCAAGCGTAAACAGGCTGAGGAAGAACTCCATCGTCAAAATGTGATTTTGCAGTCTGAATTAAATCAGGCGGCAGACTATGTGCGATCGCTTTTACCTAGCCGTATTAGTGGCACTGTCACGATTGAAGAACAATTTATGCCTTCACTTCAGTTAGGGGGTGATGTCTTTGACTATCAGTGGCTGGACGAGGAGCATTTAGTTGTTTATTTGTTGGATGTTGCAGGACATGGCGTGAAATCAGCGCTGCTATCGGTTTCAGTGCTGAATGTTTTGCGATCGCAGTCTCTTCCTAACACCAATTTTTATCAACCCAGTGCTGTCTTAGCTGCGCTCAATCAAGTCTTTCGGATGGGGGAAACTGGGGATGACTATTTCACGATTTGGTATGGGGTGTATCACCGAACTAAACGCCAACTCATTTATTCTTGTGGGGGACATCCGCCAGCAATTTTACTGTCTGAAGCGTCAACTGCTACCTCGGTACAACGGTTAGGAATACCGAGTATACCAATTGGGATGCTGCCTGATGCTGACTTTCAGGATAGTTTCTGTGAAGTTCAACCGGGCAGCACCCTATACCTTTTTAGCGATGGGGTTTACGAAGTTCCTCAACCGGATGGCAAGCTCTGGGGGCTGAATGCTTTTGTTAAATTTCTCACTGAATATAACAAGAGTAATGCCAACAACCTGAATCAGGTATTACACCAAATTAAGGCTTTGAGTGCGAATCAAGAGTTGGATGATGATTTTTCCTTACTACAAATCAATCTTTCCTAGTGACATCCTCTGCCACTAATTCTTACGAATATAGTGACAGCTTCCCAATATCACTACTGGGCATTCCTACTTCATTCGGAGTGCAACCACTTAACCGTCTGTAGGCAGTCACCGTGAGTCCGACGGCAGTTAGTCCTTTGTTTAGGATATTTATTGCGGCATTCCATTATCTCGTCATGATGGCGACTTGCTCAGTGGATGGCTTAATACGGTAGATGTACGTTAGTTTCATGGACGTTCAGGAAATATCGGGTTAAACGGAGCCGTTCAGGCGAGCTATTAATCAGGGCGTTCTGATCAAATCCCCCGAATGTGAGGTGTGGGATTTCACAAAAGCCCTCTGCCCTCCGCTTTCTTAAAGCTAAGCTTGTTGGCGTTCGATTTGTAAAGCCGTCTTGACTCGTTCATACTCAGATTCAATATCAACCAGTAATTCTCGTGCCCCAGCAGTCGTGCCATTGCTGCCAATCATTTCTAATTCCTGACAAAGTTGAGAGAAACTTATTGCTCCTAAAGAAGCACTGCTCGACTTCAGGGTATGTGCTGCTTGCTTCATTGCTAGCGCATCAGATTGGACAATAGCTGTGCTAATGGCTTGCAAGAGAGTGGGACTTTCTTCCAGGTAAATATCTATTAATTGAGCTAAAAATTGCTCGGCGTTGGCTCCCATCGTACTGTAAAAGGCTTCCAAAACCGACCGATCAAGAGTGGCTTCAACGGCTGGAGCTTGCTCTAAGTTTGGGACTGGAGTTGGATTTTCATGATCGGGCTGACAGTTCCTGATGGACTGGACTAGCTCCTCTACCCGGATTGGCTTGGTAATGTAGTCATCCATTCCGGCATTGAGGCACTTTTCGCGATCGCCTTGCATAGCATTCGCGGTCATGGCGATAATTCTGGGGCGTGTAGCAGGCGGCCATTCCTCACAAATTCTTTGCGTCGCGGTCAATCCGTCCATTTCAGGCATATGCACATCCATAAACACCACATCATAGGGCTGACGGCGCAAAGACTGAATAGCTTCGAGTCCGTTGGCAGCTACATCCGCCCGATACCCCATCCGTCCTAGCAATTGCAGGGCTAACTGCTGATTGACTTTATTGTCTTCAGCGACCAAAATTCGCAGTGGCAAGCGTTCTGCCATTTTGGGATCGAGTTGAAGGTTTTGAGAGGGCGATTTTTGAGAGGGCGATCGCTTAACCTTGAGCGGTTGTTCACTGACAATCTGGGTCAAAACATTGTAAAGATGGGATTGCTTTACAGGCTTATTTAAGAATGCTGCAAATTCTGACTTAACAGACTCGAACTGAGTTTCTAGCTTACCGATTGAAGTTAACATCACTAAGGGTAAGCGTTGACAATCAGGGCGTTTGCGGATTTGAGTGGCTAATGTTAAACCATCCATTTCTGGCATTTGCATATCCAGAATGGCGAGGTCAAAGGGTTCCTCCCGGTCAAGGCAAGCGATCGCATCGTATCCTGACTCGACAGCTCGGGGAATCATTCCCCAAGATTGAGCTTGTAGGGTGAGAATTTGTCGGTTAGTAGCGTTATCATCTACAATCAGCAGTCGCTTTCCATCTAACTGCGGCTGAGCAATTGATAAATTTTCCCACAATGGCTGAGGATGAGACTGGGCGACTACCGTGAAATAAAAAGTAGAGCCAGTGGATTTTGGATTTTGGGGCGCGGAGTTCGGGAGGTTTCCTCCGGAATAGGAAGCGCCCTGGATTTTGGATTTTGGATTATTAGGGTGTTCTTGATAGTTAACTATCTCTGATTCCTGACTATCAGACCCAAATCTCAAATCTGATGGCGGCAATCTCATATTCTCAGGTGAATTCCCGGCAATTACGCCGCCACTTTCTACCCACATCCTACCGCCCATGATTTGGGCAAGACGTTTGCTAATCGCCAAACCCAGACCCGTACCTCCATATTGACGAGTGGTAGAAGAATCGACCTGACTAAACGATTTGAACAAGCGATCCATTCGCTCTTTGGGAATACCGATACCTGTATCTTTGATTGCAAATTGGATGGTGTAAAAGGTTGTAGGTTGTAGGTTAGAACGTTCAATATTTAACCTTTCAACTTGAGCAACACCCTGCTGAGTTACCAATTCTCTAGCTGTCACCTCAACCGTAACTTCCCCCTCTTGAGTGAATTTAACCGCGTTACCCAGCAAATTAACTAAAATTTGGCGGAGTCGGGTGACATCCCCTACAATCCAGTTTGGAGTTTGCAGATTGAACAGGTAGGCTAATTCCAATTTCTTCTCGGTTGCTTTAGGTGCAACCAGGTCAAGAGCTTCCTCAATACA
>JAIUYC010000362.1 GCA_020216575.1 Coleofasciculus sp. S288
AAACTTCAATTAGCGTGATTTGACCGTCGGAAAGCGCAGAACTGACAAAGGCAGAGCGGAGGGACTCGCGGTTGGCTCGATTGCTTGGAGTATGAACAATCTGACTGACTTGATCGAGCATTCCTTCCCCAACGGGTGTATTGAGTACCCGATAGAGAAAAACTGAATTCACTTTGACCTCTTTCGTCAAAGCACTCCGCAACTGAGCGGGTTCTCTTCCTGCCAGCTTCAGGTAAACTTGTAGCTTTCTCGAAAGTTGACCCGTATCCGCAAACGTCCTGAGTTCGCGAACTGATACTGTCTCCCGCAAAAAACGATACTTCAGTACCACTGATTCAGCCGCATCTGCACGAGCGCTACAGTAAAAAACACTGAGAAACGCGATCGCACCCGAGATCCAACGCCGTGAACGTCCTAAATACCGGGACATGGCTCTCCTTTGACACATTTCACCTTAGCTGCTGTGAGAACATAATTTTACAGCCGCTCCAAAAATGCTAGCAATACACTTTCTTAAAGCATCTATCCCACGCTTCCCTTAGCTGTCTTAAAGCATACTGAGGAATTATGAGTGTTTGGTAGTAAAACGCCAACTAGTTAATTACCCTTCTTTGTGTCATGACGCTCTTTACCTCAATATGTGCCTACTACAAGCAGTAGGCTTGAGTGATCGCATCTCTTCTAACAAGCGCAGTTAAGCTTGACAACTAATGAGCGAACGATTTGAGCAGAAAGCCTTCCAGCAATTTTGGCAATCAACTTCCGGAACAATTGGTCTTATCTTGACGGTCGCGATCGTATTAATTGCACTGCTTGCCCCAATTCTACATCCCTACGACCCAGCTTTAGACCGGGACTACCTGGCACGGTTAAAACCTCCAAACGTTGAACACTGGTTTGGTACAGATGGCTTGGGGCGAGACATACTCGTACTCGTATGGTACGGGATGCGGACTTCCCTATTTATTGGTCTAGTTTCGGTGGGGTTAGGGATGGTTGTGGGAGTGTTGTTGGGGTTAGTTGCTGGATACTTTCGAGGATGGCTGGACACCTTGATTGGTTGGCTGACGGATATCCTGTTGTCGTTTCCCTCTATTCTGTTAGCGATCGCAATTGTTACGGTGACTGGCCCTAGCGTCCAAAGCGTGATGATTGCTGTCGGCGTCATTCAAATCCCCATTTTCATCCGACTGACCCGCAGCATGGTACTCTCTCTTCGGGAGCAGGAGTTTGTGCAAACGGTGAGGGCGTTTGGGGCAACGCCTTGGCGAATTATTTTCCGCCACATTTTACCGGCCAGCCTCGCACCCATAGTAGTACAGGCGACACTCTCCATTGGAACCGCAACCTTGGAAGCAGCGGGCTTAGGCTTTTTGGGCTTAGGCGCACAGCCTCCCACACCGGAATTAGGGACAATGCTCTCTGATGCCTTTAAAGGTGGCTATTCTCTCTCCTCACCTTGGACAATAGTTTTCCCAGGTTTATTGATCACGCTAATTGTCCTAGCCTTTAACCTTCTAGGCGATGGACTGCGTGACACTCTCGATCCCAGAGCAACCTGTTAGTGAAGATACCTTTAGATAGAGGATAACCTGCTACACCGTTAACTAAAGTTTGACTAAGCATTTGCCTCCTAAAAGGACAATGCGCAGATAGGAGATTGAGCTTCTAGCTTCTAAACTTTCGTAGCTGGAAGCTTTTCTTAAACAATCGTGTCCGACGCATTATGACCATTTGGATGCGATAGAATTACTCTCAAATCCTCTTTAGCATTAGACTTATTACGAGTGGCAGGTGTTTTTTGGATATCTTCTCTAATGCTCTCCAAATCGATGTAGCGATCGCAAGCATTAAGCAAAGCGTCATCCGTCATTGAGCGTAGACTCACCAACTCAACACGAACACCGCGATAACTGATAATATTCAAAGCATAAGCGAGGTTCGCATTGCCACTAACGACCACAGCCGTATCGTAGAAATCAGCCAATACCATCAGATCCACAGCGATTTCTACATCCAGGTTAGCCCTCTTCGAGCCATCTGCTAGTTGTGCTACCTCTTTGGTAACGACGCGATAGCCGTGGCGGCGCATCCAGAGTAGGAATCTCTGTTGCCTCTCATTCATAGATTCGACGCCAATGTAAAAGAAGGCACGCAATAATCTCGCACTATCAGTTAACTGACACAGCAGCTTGAGGTAATCAACTTCGATTCCCAACTGGTTTGCAGCGTAGAACAGACTAACGCCATCAATAAAAATGGCAAGGCGGCCCCGTGTGTCTGAGATTTCTTCGGGGGAAAAAATGGCATCTCGATCAAAATTATTTAGCATGTTTAGTGTATATGTTTGTCTCTGTACAACCTAAATAGGCTTTCAGATTGGTGGTTAGGAATACAATTTGAGGGATAAAATCTCTTAGTTAAGTAGCATGAGTTTCTTGATATTTAGGTGTCCTACTAGATGCTTAGCTTGTGCTTCACTTAATAGGTAATAGGAAAGTCGTTAAACTAATGTAAAAAAGCTTCTAGTTATGAGGCTCTAGAAGCTCGATAGTTCATTAACGCAAGTGTCTTTCTAGGAAACAAACACTTAACCAAAGTTTATTAAGAGTGAAGCAGACAATCTTCTATCTAAAGATATTTTTATTTTTTGGGAATCTCCAGCAAGCTATGCCTTGAGGTAGTTGAAAAATGCGATCGCAAGGGTTAATGATTGTGCGACTCGAAAAACTGATTCTAGCACAGTTGGATAACTTCATGTGCCAACGCTGAACTCACCAACGTCAGGTGCTGGTGGTGGTGGTGAGGAGGGTGAGTGGAAATGCGATCGCGTTAGCAAAGCCTGCTGTCACATGAATCACAGTTTAACCTTTATGTCAATATCCATCTGACCTTGAATTCTTCTCAAGGCTCGAACTATAGTCGTACCCACAGTTTCCATACTCTAGCCATGCAGAAAACAGAAACACCTTTAAAACTTCGACTATGGACGGTTGAGGAATACCACCGGATGGCTGAAGCGGGAATTTTGCAGCCAGATGAAAAGGTTGAATTAATCGCAGGACAGATAATCAAAAAAATGAGTCCACAGGGAAGCCCCCATGCTGCGGCAATCAGGCGCACGGATAGAGTACTTAGTAACCGATTGGGAAACCAGGTATTGATACAGAAACAACTTCCAATCCAATTAAACGATCGCTCAGAACCAGAACCGGATGTTGCAGTAGTCAGAGTAGATCCGTTAGACTACGCTGACCATCATCCCACAGTATCAGATGTCTATCTAATCATTGAGGTTGCAGATACCAGTCTAAAATTTGATTGTGAGACGAAAGCGAAAGACTATGCCCAGTCAGGGATTGCTGATTATTGGGTGCTAGATGTTAGCAATCGTCAGCTACATGTCTTTCGGGAACCTACTGAAAATGGCTATCAAAGTGAGGCGATTCTGGAAGAAGGGGCAAGTATTTCGCCTTTGCAGTTTCCTGGTTGTACCATTGCTGTCTCTGAGATATTGCCGCCAATTATTGGATTGTAGACATCAAGTGATACTGAGTTGCTGTCTAACGTAGAATTTAACGTAGACGCGCAGCGGCTTGCCGCAGGCTACCACAGAGGCACAGAGTACGCTACGCTTGATTTTTGATTAGTCCGCGCAGGCGGACTTGGTTTGTATAGCTCCAGAATTCTATTCTGTGGCTTTGGTGCAAGATGTAAGTATCATTACTTTGCCTCCATCCAGTTTTTCCCTGCATGAACCTCAACAACGAGAGGAACACTTAACTCAACCGCTGATTCCATTGTGGATTTGATTTTAGGCTGTAATTCCTCCCATACATCGGGGTGAACTTCAAACACTAATTCATCGTGAACTTGCAATAGCAGATGTGCTTTTTCTGTGTAGTTCTGCAAGAGTTTATGCAGGTTCACCATGGCAATTTTGATAATATCAGCGCTGGAGCCTTGAATTGGCGCGTTAGCTGCTGCACGTAGCAACCCAGCATCGTATTGATCTAGCCGTTTTAGATCATCGAGATTAATATCGTTGGGGTTTTTACCTTTGTTCTGACGAAGTGTTGAGCTGTTGAAGTTAAAGTAGCGACGACGTCCTAGAATAGTTTCGACGTAGCCTTTTGCGATCGCTTCCCGTTTCATCTGCTCCAAATACTCAAAAACCTTGGGATAGCGTTGGTTAAACCGCTCAATAAATGTCTTGCCTTGGGCAGATGATACCCCAGCTTCCCGCGCAAATCGCTGCGCCCCCATCCCATAAATTACGCCGAAGTTAATCGTCTTACCCAACCGTCGTTCATCTGGTGTTACTGTTTCTTTCTCAAAGAGCAACCGTGCGGTTACGGTGTGAATATCCTCATTATTCTGATAGGTTTCAACGAGAACTGGTTCTTTCGTTAGATGTGCCAAAATTCGCAACTCAATTTGCGAATAGTCAGCTGCCACAATTAACCAACCGGGTTCTGGCACAAACGCCTTGCGAATTTTGCGACTAAAGGCAGTACGAATGGGAATGTTTTGTAAATTAGGATTAGACGAAGATAGTCGCCCTGTGGATGTCCCCGTCTGGTTAAAATCTGTATGCACTCGATGAGTATCGGGACGTACCAGTTTCGGTAGGGCATCCACATACGTTGATTTCAACTTAGAAAGAGTGCGGTACTCCAGAATTGCATCAACAATGGGTTCACCTTCCAGCTTTTCCAAGGTTGCTGCATCGGTAGAGTAACCTGTTTTAGTTTTGCGAGATTTTTTGGTGAATGATTCGACTTTTCTAGCCAGCAACTCACTCAGTTGTTTGGGTGAGCCTAAATTGAATTTTTCCCCAGCAGTCTCATAGGCTTTTTGCTCAATGGCTTCTAAATCTTTTTCTAGTTGTTGCGAGAGTTCTTTAAGATAGGCAACATCAATACGAATCCCCTGATATTCCATCTCAGCTAAAACTGGCTCTAGAGGCTGTTCCACGTTTAGCAATAGCTTATGCAATGCTGGAACTTTCTCCAATTCCTCGCGCTGCTTGGGAAATATTCCAAATGTTGTGTAGACATCCATACCGCAGTAGTCGGCAACTGTTGGGATGTCCAAATCAGCTATTGTTTTGCCTTTCGGAATGGGTAGTTCTTTATAACTTTTAGCCCTTATCCCTAAATATTTCAGCGCCAAATCACTGAGGTTATGGCTACTCTCTGGATTAAGGACATAACTGGCCAGCATCGTATCGAAGACGACTCCCGCTAGCTGAACGCCCTGACAGCACAATACCAAGCGGTCAAATTTGGCATTTTGCAGCACCTTGGGATAGTCAGCACTTTCTAGAATCGGGCGCAGGGCGTCTAAAACCTTTGCCTTATCCAGATTACCTCCTGCCATGTGACCAATGGGAATGTAAGCAACTTCCATATCTGAAGGCTGAACTTCCCCCTTGCTAGTTTCCTCTTTTAATAAGGGGGGGGTAGGCTTTGCAAAGCAACAGCCAATTCCCAC